>JBFFDB010000122.1:0-3393 GCA_041559595.1 Sulfurimonadaceae bacterium | reverse complement strand
GATACTAACGCCTTTGAAAATATAATGACCCTGCCTCTAAAGACAGATACGAGCCTTAACGATGTCTATGCCGATCTGATTACAAAACGAAACTACCAGATGGCAGAGAGAATTGAAGACTTTATACGTAGCAAAAAAGACTGTGTTGTTGTTGTTGGTTCTGGTCATGTAGTAGGAAAAGAAGGGATAGTTTCTATTTTACGCGAAAGAGGCTACCAACTGATTCAGAACTGAATGTTGAAGAACACAAAAATTTGAGGTTTTTATAACGCTAGGATGTCTCCTATGTGTATAGATTAAACTTAGAATGCTCACCAAAGTAAATACAAATATAAAAGAATTTTGGTTTTAACTGGATGAAATGACACAGTATGTTCTATTAATTCACATAAATTGCACAATATCGATAAAGAGAAGAACTTTAATACATACTAGCTTGAGGCGTTGTTATAATTTATGTAATGAAAAAAGATAGCTTACTCCATAACCTTCTTACTGCTGGTATCAAATATGAAACACATAGTGGGGAATACAGACGTCTGATCATGCTGAGTGCTGTTTTGTACATAACGGTTATTTCTCTCTCCTTTTTCGCTCTGTATAATGTTTTTAAATTAGAGAACTATCTTGTTGCTGCTTTGGACTTCTTCGCTGCTTTGAATGCTTTTTATGCACTCTATTATATTAATAAATATAAACGTGTAGAGCGTGCTAAGTTTTTAGGAACTTTAAATCTTTTTGTATTTTTACTCTCTTTTACCTTGGTGAATCAAAATAATGATTTTGGACTGCTTTGGACTATCTTCCTTCCCGTGTTTAGTATTTTGATAAATGGATGGAAGAAAGGTTTAATAGTCTCTATTATCTTTTATGTGATCATCTTTTACATTGCATATTCTGGGGTTGATGTATGGCAAGATGGCAAATGGACATTTATGAGTTTTCTTCGATTTGTAGTTGCATCATCCGCACTTACGTATATTGTGTATTTCATGGAATATTCACAAACGGCTTCAGATGAAAAACTTTTAGAAGTTCGTCAACATGATGAACAAAACTTACAAGAATTGAAAAAACTTTCTATCGTAGATCCTTTAACAAAGCTATATAACAGACGTCATTTTGTTGATATGTTTGAAAAGCAGTATAAGCTTGCGAATAGACACAAGTTGCACTTCGCACTGTTTATTCTTGATATTGACTTCTTTAAGCAGTATAACGATACATATGGGCACCAATTAGGTGATGATGCCTTATGTAAGGTTGCAAACCTTCTAAAACAGTTTATGCGTCGTTCTGATGATTACATCTTCCGCGTAGGCGGTGAAGAGTTCTCAGGTATTTATATTGTTGATGATGCGATGAGTATTCGTACACGTATACCTGAACTTATTCAAGCAATTGAGGACATGAAAATCGAGCATATAGATTCTAAGGCATCTAAATATCTCACAGTGAGTATCGGTGCGGTAATTACCCAAGACTTTGATACACATGGCTATGACTCTTTATACAAAGAAGCGGATAAGGCTCTTTATATGGCAAAAGAACAGGGAAGAAACAGGGTTGTCTTTCTTTAGATGATCGGGGAAGTTAAATATTTTTAATGAGTTGTATATAGTTTGTGAGTAGTTGTGGAATAAAAAGAACCGAGCCGAAGCTCAGTCGAGTTCTAGCGGCTAGCGCGTTTACGCTCATTTTCAGTAAGAAGACGCTTACGAATACGTACACTTTCTGGTGTAATCTCTAGTAATTCATCATCTTCGATCCACTCAAGAGCTTTTTCAAGATTCATATCACGTGGTGGAACCAATTTGATAGCATCATCAGCACCTGAAGAACGTACATTCGATTGAGCCTTACCTTTAATAGGATTAACAGCAAGGTCATTTGAACGTGAGTGCTCACCAATGATCATTCCCTCATATACCTTGTCTTGTGGCTTGATGAACATACCACCACGGTCTTGTAGGTTAAAGATAGAGAATGCAAGTGCAGTACCTGTTTCCATAGATACAAGTGCTCCATATTGACGAGACTCAACTGTACCTGAGTAAGGACGGAATTCTAAGAAAGAGTGATTCATTACACCCTCACCTTTAGTATCTGTTAGAAACTGACCACGGAAACCGATAAGACCACGTGCAGGGATCTCAAATTCGATACGTTGGAAACCTTCACCCATTGGAAGCATTGATTTCATTTCAGCTTTACGCTTACCAAGACGCTCGATAACTGTTCCACCTAATTCTTCAGGAACATCGATTACTAGGTGCTCAAATGGTTCACATTTAACGCCTTCGATCTCTTTAACGATAACTTCTGGACGAGAGATACCAAATTCAAAACCTTCACGTCTCATGTTTTCTGCAAGTACTGTAATCTGAAGTTCACCACGACCACTTACTAGGAACTTACCTTCACCAACACGCTCAAATCTCATAGCAACGTTAGTCGTCATTTCAGATTCAAGACGCTCTTGGATCTTGTTTGAAGTAACATATTTACCTTCTTGTCCTGCAAGAGGTGAATCATTTACAGAGAATGTTACTGTAAGTGTTGGTTCTTCAACGTGCATTGGGTCAAGTGCAACAGGGTTAACTGGGTCACAGATAGTATCTCCAACGTCAACAGTTTCCATACCAGCGATAGCAACGATATCACCTGCTTCTGCTTCTTGGATCTCCATTCTGTTTAGACCATGGAAACCGATAAGCTTAGAAACTTTACCATTTACAAATTCGCCATCAGCTTTAGCTAGTTTAACTTGATCACCTTTTTTGATACGACCGTTGAAGATACGAGAAATACCGATCTTTCCAACATAGTTGTCATAATCAAGTGTAAAAACTTGAGCTTGAGCTGGATTGTCTGGTGAACCTTCTGGTTCTGGAACTTCATTTAAAATAGTTTCGAAGATACACTGGAAATCTCCGCCTTCTTCTGACATGTCAAGTTTAGCGATACCATCACGTGCAGCTGCATAGATGATTGGGAAGTCTAGTTGATCATCATTTGCATCCATTGCAGTGAAAAGGTCAAACATCTCATCTACAACACGTTCTGGGTCTGCAGAAGGTTTGTCAATCTTGTTAATAACAACGATTGGTTTTTTACCAAGTGCTAACATCTTCTTAACAACGAACTTAGTTTGTGGCATAACACCTTCGTAAGCATCAACAAGTACAAGTACACCATCAACCATCTTAAGAACACGTTCAACTTCTCCACCGAAGTCAGCGTGACCCGGAGTATCGATAATATTAATCTTGTGATCTTTATAACGAATAGCAGTATTCTTAGAAAGAATCGTGATACCACGCTCTTTTTCTAGTGCATTTGAATCCATTGCACGTTCTTCGTGTGCTTCGTGATCCCCATATGTTCCTGATT
>JBFFDB010000121.1:0-3398 GCA_041559595.1 Sulfurimonadaceae bacterium | reverse complement strand
GAAGAAGTACTTTCTTTAGTACATATTGCAGATATTTTTGAAGTTGAACATGTCTTTGATACAAGTGAACACGCTTATGTTGTTGTACTTGGTCTAGCAGAATCTAAGATTGGTTTGATCGTTGATTCCTTAGTTGGACAAGAAGAAATTGTAATTAAGTCTATGGGTGAATACCTTCAGGGCATGGATGGAATTGCTGGAGCAACTATTCGTGGTGATGGTGGTGTTACACTTATTGTTGATGTGGCGGCATTGATGAATATGGCTAAAACAATTAAGTCATCAGTGACAGGTGACAATGGAACGGGTTCTAATGGCGGTTCACGTGCTAAAAACCAACCAAGTGATTACAAAGTCATGATAATTGATGATTCTAAAACAGATAGAAAAATCATGACTATGGCACTTAAGCCATTAGGTATAACACTGGTTGAAGCAACAGATGGGGTAGAAGCTTTAAATATTCTTAAATCAGGTGAACATAACTTTGATGCACTCCTTATTGATATAGAGATGCCTCGTATGGATGGATACACCTTGGCGAGTGAGATCAAGAAGTATAATAAATATAAGAACTTACCACTTATTGCGGTTACTTCACGTACAGGCAAGGCAGATAGAATGCGCGGTGTTGAGTCAGGTATGGTTGAGTATATCACAAAACCTTATTCACCTGATTATCTGCAAAATGTTGTCAAACGAAATATTAAGTTTAGCTTTTCTGAGGAGTCCGTATCATGAGCAGTGAAAAACTACAACAAATCATAAACAAACAACAAAACCAAATATCACCGGGTGAAGATCAACTAGAAGATGTTGTTCAGCTAGTTGGATTCGTAGTGGGTGATGAAGAGTTCTCTGTGCCCATTTTAAGTATTCAAGAGATTATTAAACCGATAGAGTGGACGAGAGTTCCAAGAACTCCTGAATATATTCTAGGGGTATTTAATCTTCGTGGTACGGTTATTCCTCTGATCGACTTACGCTTGAAGTTTGGTCTTCCAAGTGAGAAGATGACAGAAAATAGTCGCTTTATTGTTATTAAGAATGCTTCTGAAACAGCAGGCTTTGTTATAGATAGATTAACAGAAGCTATTCGTTTGAAGAAAAGTGAAATAGGACCGGCCCCAGAAACAGCAATGGAAGATGAAAGTATGATTGAGGGTGTGGGAAAACAAAATGATAAGATCTTAACGATCTTGAAGGTGAATAAACTTTTAGAGAGAGACTTCTAAGACTCTTTTTAAGAGTCTTTTTAAAAAAGATTTAACTTAGAATATCTTTGGCAATTTGAAATTGATTAGCTGTCATCAAATGCACTTTAGGGTGTATCTTCATTATATCATCAAACAAGTTTTTACTTAATTCAAAACCAACCTTGTACTCTTCTTCTGGTGAGATCTCATTTGCTTTGCGTAAAGATTCTATCCAGTATTTTGGCACATGAATACCTGGTACATGCGAAGCCAAAAACTGCGCTGTACGAAGCTTAGTAATTGGGAAGATGCCTAATATCATCTGTGCTTTTTGTGCAGATTCACAACAATCATTTTTAGCATTTTCAAGAAGTTCCAAAAGAAGTTCGGCATTATCTACATCATACACAGGCTGAGATATTAAACCAATAGCACCATGTTCAATTTTCTTTTTCATCTTTTTCTGTAAGTTTTTTGGATTATTTGAAAAAGAGTTTGTTACAGCAAATGGGTGAATCGTCTGTGGTTTAACGGCCAAAGGCTTACCTGCATAATCGATGCCAGAGTTGAGGCATGTCACCATATCAAGCAGTAAGGATGAATTCCCGTCAAAGACACCTTTTGCATGAGGTTGGTCTGACATTGCTGCACTATCACCAGTAAGTGCAAGGATTGCACGAATATCAAACTCATTTGCACCAAGTAGATCAGATTGAAGAGCGATGCGATTTCTGTCTCGCATGCTCATGGTTGCAAGAACAGGTTTGTTAAATTCGTTTTGAAGCTTAATCGCTGCCAGTATGGCATTATATTTTAGTTTTGCTAGGGGATTGTCTGTTGTTGAAAAACCATCGACTAATTTGTCTAATTCAAGGTCTTTAATCTTATCGATGATAGGCTGAAAGACGGGTGAATGAGATGGTGTGGTCTCGAGAGTAACGTATCTTTTATTTTCTAATTTAGAAATGAGTTCTTCAAACAAAGTTTTTCCTGTATAATTCCATTTAATTACTGACATTATAGCAACTTATTGAGCTATAGTTATAAAGAGAAAATATGAAGTTATGTGTGTTTGATTTTGATTCTACATTAATGGATGGCGAAACGATAGACTTTTTTGCTGAACCACTAGGACTAAAAGAAAAAGTTGCAGCGATTACAGAAAAAGCGATGCAGGGTGAAATGGACTTCTTTGAGAGTCTTACTGAACGTGTAGGTTTGCTAGAAGGTCTTGAATTTTCAAAGGTAGAAGAGATTTGTAGAAATCTTCCTTTTATGCCAGGTGCAAAAGAGACGATAGCTGCACTTAAAAAGTCTGGTGCAACCGTAGTATGTTTTAGTGGTGGTTTTAGAACAGCAACAACCTATGGAAAAGAAGTACTTGGGTATGATGCAGATTTTTCAAATGTTTTGCATCACAAGAATGGGAAACTAAGTGGACTTGTCGGTGGAGATATGATGTTTGACTTTTCAAAAGGTGATATGATCCAACGTCTTCAGAACATTCTTGGTGTAAGTGAAGAAGAGACAATGGTAGTAGGTGATGGGGCTAATGATAGATCCATGTTTGCCCATGCTGGTACACGTGTAGCTTTTTGTGCAAAAGAGATTTTAAAAAAAGAAGCAAATATTATTATTGAGACAAAAGATCTGACACAAATATTAGACAAAATAAAACTTTAGGATATACAGATGACATATTGGGAACAAGAGTGTGGTGACAAATCATTACACGATGTATTACACAAAATTATTAGTAATAAAGACATAAGCATCCTAAAAGATGACAAAGAGCTTTTTAGAACACTTAAACGTCATCTTACGCGTAAAGAGCTACACGCTTTTTGTATGAATGAAGGCGGAAAGTCCACAGAAGAGATTGCTACCGTAGTTAGTGTAAAAGATGTTAAGGATGTGGAACTCTTGCTACATAAGGCACAAAGAAAGATTAAACAAGCCAAGGTGACTTCAGAAATCATTCTAAAAGATGCGTAAGTAGTTTATTTTGTATATGAGGGCTGACCTAAAGTCGAGTCCTTACACGGAGACGACATAGTATTCGCCTCAGTGAAATCCTCTTTAACAAACTGAGTACTTGTTACCTGTCCCGTTTTTTCATCTGTAGCTGAAATAGTCCAAGCCCCATCTGCTCTTCCGTCAAAATATCTGAAATCGTAGGCTGAGCCATGATGAGCAGGTAAT
>JBFFDB010000120.1:0-3411 GCA_041559595.1 Sulfurimonadaceae bacterium | reverse complement strand
TTATATCGCTATTCGAACAGATGTGACACGTAATATAAAAATTGAAAACGAACTGATGAAGGCAAAAGAAGAAGCTGAATATAATAATATGGCCTTATCGCAACAAAAAGATGCTTTAGACTCGCATTCTATTGTAGGCATCACAGATGTTAAAGGCACGATAACCTATGCTAATAGCAAGTTTTCGGAGATATCAGGTTATAGCAATGAAGAACTTGTTGGTGCGAACCATCGTATTGTTAACTCTGGAACTTATGATGAAAGTTTTTGGAAGGAGATGTACAGCACAATCTCCTCAGGCCAAGTTTGGCACTGTCCTGCGATTAAAAATAAATGTAAAGATGGGACACCGTATTGGGTAGATACGACCATTTTTCCTTTTATGAATGCACAAGGTAAGCCTGAGTCTTATATCGCTATTCGAACAGATGTGACACGTAATATAAAAATTGAAAACGAACTGATGAAGGCAAAAGAAGAAGCCGAACTTGCAGTGGTAGCAAAAGCAGACTTTTTGGCTAGTATGAGTCATGAAATTCGTACACCTATGAATGGTGTTATTGGTATGTTGGGTTTACTCTCACGTGAGGATATGAGTAAACGCCAAGCCGAACATGTCGCTATTGCCACAGCTTCGGCTACCTCCTTGTTAAGTGTCATTAACGATGTTTTAGATTTTTCTAAGATCGAAGCTGGAAAAATAGAATTAGAAACTATAGAGTTTGATGTAAAAAATGAGATTGAAAACTTTTCTAAAAGTATAGCTATTACCGTTAAGAACAGTGATGTGGAACTACTGCTAGATCTAAGCGGGATTACACATCCTGTGATTTTATCAGATGTAGGTAGACTCAAACAGATATTAAACAACCTTGTTGGAAATGCAATAAAGTTTACGCATGAAGGCAATATAATTATCAAAGCGGTCATGGAAGATACGCAAGAGATGAAAACAAAACTTACGATAAGTGTTGAAGATTCTGGTATAGGTGTTTCCGAAGATAAATTAAAAACACTTTTTGATGCTTTCACTCAGGCAGATAGCTCTACAACACGTAAGTATGGAGGTACAGGCTTAGGGCTTAGTATTGCAAAGAATTTGGTTGAGCTTCTCGGTGGAGAGTTGTCTGTAGAATCTGAACTAGGAAAAGGAAGTATATTTAGCTTTTACATAGAAGTAGAGTATTCTAATAATCAGCCCTTAAATATGCCAATCACTGATATTCGAGGTAAAAGGGCTTTAATAGTTGATGATAATAAAATCAATATTGACATACTCAAACGGCAGCTTGAACTTTGGGACATCGAAGTGACAGTTGCTATGTCAGCTAAAGAAACCCTAGAAATTTGTAATCAACGTTCTGAAAAAGAGTTTTTTGACTTTGTTGTACTTGACATGCAAGTATCTGATATGAATGGAGAAGCTTTAGGAGAAAAGTTATCAGCCATGCCCAAGGCTAAAGACATGAAAATGATAATGATGACTTCTTATGGAGAACATGAAAATATTGATAAACTTCAGGTTAAAGGTTTTCATGCTTTCTTTATGAAACCAACCGCTGTATCTGACCTTTATGATGCGTTGTTAGTCTTAACCGACAGGGATGATGTAGTCTTTAAAGATGAGAAAATACTTACAAAAAGTAAGCTTAATGCCTTGTTGCCAGTAGAGATAGAAAAAAGTAAAAACGTTAAAATCTTGTTAGTCGAAGATAACCAGACAAATCAACTTGTTGCACAAGGTATGTTGGAAACACTTGGATTAGAAGCAGATATTGCAAATAATGGACAAGAAGCCATTGACATATTGAACACGTCTACAACTCATTATGATGTTATTCTTATGGATTGCCAAATGCCAATCCTTGATGGCTTTGCAGCCACGAAAGCAATTCGTGATAAGCAGTGTGGGGACATTTATAGTAAAACGTATATTATCGCAATGACAGCTAATGCAATGGAAGGAGATGAAGAAAAATGTTTAGCTGTGGGAATGGATGACTATGTATCTAAGCCTTTCGTACATGAAGTGTTTAAAGAAGTTCTGTTTAAAGGTATTCACCTTTTGAAGTAGTTCTATAATAAAGTTAGTGAATCATTTGGGATATCAATCGTCCCATCTTTATAACGGATTTTACGCGTTTAGCTTGGAAGTCTCCAGTGTTAGAGATAGAAAAGATTTTACGGTATGTTGCCTGACCTGATAACCATACTTCAGTGGATTCTGAATTGATTAATAGTTATGAAGTGCGTGTTTATAAGGGGTTAATTTAGCCAATTATTGAAAGTATATTTTTTTGTAGTAGGTCTGGATTAGATACGCTTAATAGATTCCAGGAAATAAGCGATAGCGTACGCGCCTTGCATAATCTCGATACCCCGGTAGCTCCTCGTGAAGGGTCCTGTCTTCAAGTGAGGTTCTAATCACTGCTATGACCAAGGCCGCCATTGCAGGAATAATGTTCCATATGGAGTTCATGGCCATTATGATGCCTACAAGTGCCAGAAGGTTCCCCGCATAACCAGGGTGCCTTACAATTGCATAAGGACCACTATCACAGACCGAATGTCCTCTATCTGTTTGAATACGTACCATACTAGAGAAAAAGCGGTTCTCAATTATTGCCCACGCAGAAAATGCATACCCAATCGCGATGAGAATAAGACCGAGAGTGGTAAGCCATGTCGAAAATGAAGGTGTCCACCCATAACGGTGATCCAACCCTGCGACGATCATAAAGGGGAAGGAAAGACTTACCGCCATTAGTGGGGCAAGCACTTTGTCCCATTGTTTCGCATTCCTAGCTTTTTCGATGTTGACCCGTTCTGTCAAAATTCCAGGATGCCGCTTTTCTGCCAACATACGTCCGCCGATACCGGCAAGAAAAAACAGTACGAAAAAGCCCCAGGCTTGCCACCAACTAAAATCACCTGCGCAGACCAGAAGAATCAGTGGAATGAAGAGATGCAAGAGGACCAGACTAATCCACAAGCGAGTGCTTGGAGCTTGAGATATGTTTGGATTAACAGTTTTTGATGTCATTTTTTTACTCCGAAATAATCCTAAATTTCAATGAGTAACCTATGACAAACATGTGCTACTCGCCTATTTATTAGAGGAATGAAATGTCCTCTATCCTATTTATTGAAGTATACTTAGTATAGCACATATGTCTTGTTTGCAGAACCTTATAAAAGAGATGGTTGTGATAATTATTAGAGTCAATATTAGTAGAAGAATCGAGGTAGGGAATAGGCAGTTAACTAGTGCAATTTAGCACTAGTTAGGTATTAAATTTATTTAATATACGGTTTTAATACTTCAGGGATATTAATCGTCCCATCTTCATTCTGATAGTTTTCCATAATAGCGACCATCGTACGTCCAACCGCAAGAGATGAACCGTTTAG
>JBFFDB010000119.1:0-3423 GCA_041559595.1 Sulfurimonadaceae bacterium | reverse complement strand
GGTCAATTGATTCTATTTTTAATACCAATATTGATTCAACTTTTCACACCTATAAAAATGAAAAGATGGATAAGCTTTCTATCTCTAATGGAGATGATGCAAAAGCTATCGTTGAGACACTAAAAAATGAAGACTTTATAGTGGCTTCTATAGAAACTAAACAGCGTAAGACTTCTACGCCACCACCATTTATGACATCAACACTTCAGCAAACTGCTTCATCAAAACTGTCTCTTTCTCCAAAAAAGACAATGATGCTTGCACAGACTCTATATGAGGGTGTTAAAACTCCTGAGGGAACTTCAGGTGTCATCACCTATATGAGAACGGATAGTTTAAATATGGCAGCAGAAGCTGTCGAAGCTGCGCGTACACTGATTGCTGATAAATACGGCGACAAGTATCTTCCAAAAGAAGCAAAATCGTATGTGAAAAAAGCGAAGGGTGCACAAGAAGCGCATGAGGCTATTCGCCCCACTATGCTTGAGTTTACTCCCGTGATCGCAAAAGATTATTTAAAAGCGGATGAGCTTAAACTTTATACACTGATTTACAACCGTTTCCTTGCCTGTCAAATGACAGATGCACAGTTTGAGCAACAAAGTATTATCTTTAAGTCAGATAGTTCAGAGTTCAAGGCGAATGGTCGTAAACTTGTCTTTGATGGTTTCTATAAGGTTGTCGGTGCCGATGACAAAGACAAACTTCTTCCTGTTTTAAAAGAGGGAGAAAGTGCTGACTTAACGTCACTTTCAACAGAACAACACTTTACCGAACCACCTTCACGCTATTCAGAAGCAAGTCTGATTAAAAAGCTTGAAGCAGAAGGGATTGGACGTCCTTCAACGTATGCACCAACCATTTCTACGCTTCAAGCTCGTATGTATATTGACATTGAAAAACGCCAAATCATTCCTACTGAGGTTGCCTTTAAAGTAACAGTTATGCTTGAAGAACACTTCAAAGATATCGTTGATGCAGAGTTTACTTCAAATATGGAAGAAGTTCTTGATGAGATCGCTGATGAAGGTAAAGACTGGCAAAAAGTTTTACATGAGTTCTACTTTCCATTCATGGATAAGATCGCTGAAGGTAAAGAAAAAATTGTTTCTCAAAAGCTTGCTAAACCACTTGGTCGCAACTGTCCTAAATGTGGTGAAGAGCTTCTTCTTCGCGGTGGACGTTATGGAAACTTTATTGCCTGTTCTGGTTTTCCAAAGTGTAAGTACACGGAACAAGTGGAAGAAGATGGCGAAACAGCTGCAGCACCTGACACAGAGAAGACAGAAGAGAAGTGTGACAAGTGTGGAGCCGATATGGTTATCAAGAATGGCCGTAATGGAAAGTTCTTAGCGTGTTCAGCTTATCCTGATTGTAAGAACACTAAACCACTTGATGATGGGAATGCTCCTACTTCGGATGTACCTTGTCCAGACTGTGGTGGAAAGATACTTTTTAGACGTTCTAAGCGTGGTGCGTTCTGGGGATGTGAAAACTATCCTGATTGTAAGTTTATCTCTAAATTTGAGCCAACACTAAAAAAATGTGAAGAAGCAGATTGTGGTGGTGCATTAGCAAAACGTACCTATAGAAACAATGAAGTGTATGAGTGTGTTAAGTGTAAAAACCGTACGCCTCAAGAAGAGAACTAAGAATCTATTATGAAGATAGGTATTCTCTCTGACACCCATTCTAAGGTAGGTCGCGCTAAAAAAGTGATTGACCATCTTATAGAAAATGGAGCGGAATACCTTGTCCATGCAGGTGATATCTGTGAAGTCGAAGTCCTCGAATATATTGTTCAGACGAAACTTCCTTATATTGCTGTTTATGGTAATAATGATGCACATATGGTTCAGTACCATCACGACTTTAATCTCGTTCAAGAACCTCATAATTTTAAGATAGATGAGCATACCTTTAAGCTAATGCATTTGCCTTATTATATGAATCCTGATGCTAATATAGTTATATTTGGACATACCCATACCTTTGAGTGTGACTATAAGAACAATACACTTTTTCTTAACCCTGGAGAAGCATGTGCGCGCAATAAACCTATTAGTGAATGCCTAATGTTAAGCATCACAGATGGAGGGTATACTATAGATGCATATTCTCGTCCGATAAAGACAAAAGTATGGACAAAACAAGCCATAAACTTTGAAAGAAACTAAAACATGAAACCAAAAATCTTTTTATGCTCAATTTGTAATATCAACAGTGGAACCTGTAATGAAGATTGTAAATTCTGTTCGCAAAGTGTTAAATACAGTGCCGATATAGAACGCTATAAACAAAAACCTATTGAGAATATCCTAGAAGAAGCCAAAGCAGCTGAAGCATCAGGTGCTTTAGGATTTTGTCTAGTTACTGCACAAAAAGGACTTACAGACAAAACACTGAAGTTTGTGTGTGATGTTGCAAAGGCAGTCAAAGCAGAAGTACCAAGATTGCGTCTTATCGCTTGTAATGGTACGGCCTCATTAGAACAATTACTTACATTAAAAGAAGCCGGTGTAGCTGCGTATAACCACAACCTTGAAAGTTCTGAACGTTATTACGCTGAGATTTGTACTACTCATGGTTGGCAAGAACGCTATGAGACATGTCAAAACGTTAATAAAGCGGGTATGGTACTTATCACAGGTGGTATATTTGGTATGGGTGAAACACAAGAAGACCGTATCTCAATGCTGCAGGCACTTGCATCATTAAATCCTACCTCGGTGCCAATTAATTTTTATCATCATAATCCTGCCTTACCATTAGAGTCTAATAATCTCACAGCAGATGAAGGATTAGAACTTGTTCGTTTAACTAAAGAGATCATTCCAAACGCCGATAGGATTATGATCGCAGGTGGACGTGAGATGATGTTTAAAGACCGTCAAGCAGAGATCTTTGATGCAGGTGCAAATGCTATTGTCATTGGAAACTATTTAACAACTTCAGGAAGAGAAAAATCAAAAGATCTAGAGATGTTGGCCAACCTAGGTCTTCAAATCGCAAAATCTCCTGACGATAAATAAACTAAAGAAAGGGCATGAGCATGGAAAATAATATCAGTCTTGTATTAACGATCAGTGCCATCATTGCCTTTTCCCCATTCTTAGCAAAAATAACAAAAATACCGACCACACCCGTAGAGATCATTTTAGGTTCACTCTTGGCCTATGTCGGTCTTTTGCATGAACATGAGCTTTTTGCGCTTGTGGCTGAATTTGGATTTTTATATCTGATGTTTTTAGCAGGGACCGAAATAAATCTTAAAAAGATTCTTCTTATTGATAGAAGCATATTAAACCGTGCCTTTATTTACCGATCGCTTCTTTACTTTTTGTCCTTTATAAGTGCACTATACCTTCATTTGAGCTATGTATTTATCGTAATCTTACCGCTGATTTCTGTTGGACTTATTGC
>JBFFDB010000118.1:0-3434 GCA_041559595.1 Sulfurimonadaceae bacterium | reverse complement strand
GCTCTGCAAGCTGTGGATATAATGAAATAATGTTTTGCAACCTTGACTTAGCTTCCTCAATATCTCCATCTCTATAGGATTGGACAGCTTCTTCTATTAATTCATCTGAGCTTGGTTGCATCTCTTCTATGAGCTCAGGTTCATTCATAAATGTTGGCTGGGCATCTTCATCAATGCCTTGAATATATACATATACTTGATAAGCAAAAAAACCTGCTGCAAGCATTAAAATAATTTGAAATGGTGTCATCTTTATCCTATAAATATAATTGCTTTATTATACTGAAATCAAATTGTGTGTAAACTTGCACAAAAACATTTGGGATTAGAATGGAAGATATCTTAACAAATTTAGAGACATACGGTTACCTTGTACTCTTTTTATACTCTTTTGGTGGTGGCTTTCTTGCCTTAATGGGTGCAGGTGTACTCTCATTTACAGGGCATATGGATCTTGAAATAGCAATACTAGTTGCTTTTGTCGCAAACTTTTTAGGTGATCTAATGCTCTTTTATATGGGCCGTTATAATAAAAAAGATGTCATGGTATATATGCACAAGCACAAACGCAAGTTGGCTCTTTCACATATTTTGATGAAAAAGCATGGTTCATGGGTAATATTTTTGCAAAAATATGTTTATGGGATCAAAACCTTAATTCCTTTAGCTATCGGAATCACAAAGTATGATTTTAAGAAGTTTGCTATCTTGAACTTTTTTGCTTCTGCTATGTGGGCCTTGTTGATTGGAATAGCAAGCTACATGGCTGGAGAAGCCATTCAGTCAGCCTATGAGATTCTCGCAGACAAGCCTTATATCACACCAATTACACTGATATCGATTATTGGTTTGATATGGTGGTATCTTAGTGCAAAAACCAAAAAATAGTTAATTTCTCACTAAACTTTTTGTACGGTATTTACACTCATCAGAGTATTTAAGAAGAGGGAAAAACTCTTGGTTCTCATCTTCATAATGATTATATGAAGCGGTTCCGTCTTTATCGACTGTCACACTAACAACACGGCCAACTGTGACAGCAGTCCAACTTATGTCTTCACCCTTTTCAACCTCACGTTTACTCTCAGGATCACGTACTAGGTAATTCTTACCATCTTTGTTGTTTTGAACAACATAAGCAAAAACATTGCTTCCCTTTTTACCAACAAAGTACTTGACCTTACCTTCAATATGAACCTTCTCTCCCGTTGAAGGATGAGAAGTAACAATTGGGCCACATTCATAACCTACCATCTTGTTATGCGCCAATGCTTTCATACGATAAGCTTCAGCCTTTTGACGAGTTATCTTAGCAGCTACGAGTGCCTTTTGTTGTTTAATAGCTTTAATTCTTGCAGCTTCCTCTTCTTTTTCTTTATTCACCCAAAATGCGTAATATTCATTAGACTTAAATCGCTTGGAATCTTTGACATTTAGTTTATGTTTAGCAACGAAAAACATCTCTTCTTTAGTCGGTGACTTCTCAATCATAGGGAAGAGAAGTTCAAATTGATAGCGTTTTTCATAAACCATAGAGTCATGACTCTGCTTCTGTAAAAGCGTGGAAATATGTATTTTCTCATTATCCATCTGTCTTAGTTTAGAGATATATTCTAAAGAAAGATCTGAATCCTGATACTCATCTGCAAGGTATCCGGATAAAGCGGTATCTATTGCTCGTTGAGTGTACTCTTTACATCTTTTGTTGATAAGAGAAAAATCATCATAATTTGCTTTTAATATCTTTTTACAATTATCATCAAAATTGTATAAAGGTTCCGCAAAAACACCAAATGCCTTAGGACGCTTATCAAATGTTTGACTCATAAAGGCAATCGCTTCAGAAGGAAGAACATCTTGTTTCAGCATTACTGCAATTGTGCTATAACTAAGACCAGTCTTTTTCCAGCGAACTGCATTTTTTGGAGAAAGGTTTAATGCTTTCCAATCTTCTGCTTCATCTGCATCTATATTTACAGCTAACCAACGTCTACGCTCTTCTTCTCGTTGCATTTTCAGTTCAAGATCTGGGTCAATAATACTAGGACGCTTACGTCTTTTATATGATGACTCATGTTGTTCTTTCATATTATCTACACTTCGAGCAAACATCTGATCTCTATGTTTTTGCATATCATTGCGTATTTGTGTAAATGGATTAGCTTCAGGCTCACCGACACAAGCAGAAAAAAGAGTTGCAATAAGAGAAAAGAGAATTATACGAAAAAACATTTCCATCCTTAGAATTTATATACCGTAGTATATCACGACTATGTATAAGAATTGTAAAAAACCATAAAAAAACATAATGCCATCATTAAATCAGAAAAAAATTAATTTTGGGTTTAATAATTAAATAGCGGAGAGGAAAGATAAAAAAACATAATGTTTTTTTATCAAAAAAGGGTTATTTGTCTTCTAATTGTGGTCCAGCAGTAGAATAATCAAACTCACTGCTTTCATCATTATAGCGCTTAAAGTTCTCGATAAACATCTCTGCTAATTTGTCACGTGTTTTTTCGTACTCAGCTCTATCAGCCCAAGCCATACGTGGATTTAAAACAGCAGTATCAACACCATTTAATGTTTTAGGGATCTTAAGACCAAAAGTAAATGTTGTGTCAAATTCAGACTCATTGATAGAACCATCAAGAATACCATTGATACATGCACGTGTGTTTTTGATACTCATACGTTTACCAACACCATAAGCACCGCCTGTCCAGCCTGTATTGACAAGATAAACATTTACATTATGTTGATCGATTTTTTCGCCAAGAAGCTTTGCATACACTGTTGGATGAAGAGGTAAAAAAGCCTCTCCAAAACATGCAGAGAAAGTCGCAACTGGTTCTGTAATACCACGTTCTGTTCCAGCAACCTTTGCAGTATAACCTGATAAGAAGTAGTACATTGCTTGTTCTTTAGTCAGTTTTGATACGGGAGGAAGAACACCAAAAGCATCTGCCGTTAAGAAGATAATATTTTGTGGATGTCCAGCTTCTAGAGCTGGCATATGGTTTTCAATATGTTCAATTGGGTAAGAAACACGTGTATTTTCTGTTTTTGACTTATCTTTATAGTCAATATTACCTTCAGCATCGATCACTACATTTTCTAAAAGTGCATTTTTACGAATAGCACCGAAAATTTCTGGTTCAGAGTTTGCATCTAGATCGATTACTTTAGCGTAACATCCGCCTTCAAAGTTAAAGACGCCATTCTCATCCCAACCATGCTCATCATCACCGATCAGTGCACGATTTGGATCAGTTGAAAGTGTTGTTTTTCCCGTTCCTGATAGACCAAAGAACAGACATGTATCCCCATCTTTACCCACATTTGCAGAACAATGCATTGCCATTTTCTTCTCAAGAGGTAGCCAATAGTTCATCATAGAGAAGATACCCTTCTTCATTTCACCACCGTACCAT
>JBFFDB010000117.1:0-3504 GCA_041559595.1 Sulfurimonadaceae bacterium | reverse complement strand
CAAAAACCTGTCATAAAGCTAGCATAGATATTTTATTAAACAATCCTGTAATAAGTATCCATAAAATTTATATAATTAATTAAGGGGAGATAATGGTAGACAATAATACTGACCTTGAGACGCTAACACTTCAATTAAAAAAGTTTATCATTATTCATGATGAGTTGGGAGAACTAGAAGCACACCCCCAAGATGCTGCAGACATACTAGAAAATATATATACAATTGATTCTGAGCATTTTCTACAACTAGCGTCTACTATTCCTCATGATTATTTAGCAAAGATTATGCTTGAACTTTCTGAAAAGACAAAAGAAAAACTATACAGTCTATTTTCTGCCGAAGAGCTTGCTCAGATCACGGCACAGCTATATACGGATGATGCAACAGAAATGATTCGTGACATCGAAGAGATGAATGAAGAGATGGCCTCAGAAGTCATGGCGAACATGGAAGTAGAAGATAGAGAAAATATTGAACTTTTGCGTTCCTTTGATGACAATGAAGCTGGTTCATATATGCAAACAGAACTTTTTAGTGCACAAAAGGATGAAAACATTGGAAACGCCATGCGGCGTTTAAAACAGATGAAACGTGAAGGTAATATTGAAAATGTTCATCAGCTTTACATAACCAATAAAAAAAATCGTTTTATGGCTTCTATATTGTTAGAAGATCTTATATTGTACGGACGTGATGATACTTTTAATAGCCTTGATGAAGAAGACTTAAATCATTTAAGCGTTAATGTACATGAAGATATTCATGATGTAGTTAATATATTTGAAAAGTATGATATTGCTGTATTGCCTGTTGTTGATGATAAAAACACTTTGCTAGGACGTATTACCTCTGATGATATCTACGATGTTATTGAAAAGCATGCTACTGAACAGATCTATAACCTTGCCGGTGTTAATGAAAGTATTGAAAGTGAAGAGAAGTTTTTTCAAGTAGGTAAGCATCGAGCTATATGGTTGGGAATCAATCTTATAACGGCTATCATAGCCTCATTGGTTATCGGGCTGTTTGATCAAACAATCCAAACACTTGTTGCATTGGCCGTCTTAATGCCTATAGTAGCTTCAATGGGTGGAAATGCAGGCACTCAGTCTTTAGCTGTTACGGTACGTCAGTTGTCTATCGGTGACATCTCTTTTGAGGATGCTAAAGTCACTATTATCAAAGAGACACTCTTAGCTCTTTTTAGTGGGCTTATCTTTGCTGTTGTCATGGGGATTGTCGCTTACCTTTGGTTTGATCTGCCTATGCTTGGTGTTGTTATAGGCTTATCCATGATCATCAATCTATTCTTTGCTGGTCTTTTTGGCGCAGTTATTCCAATGGTGCTAACTAAAGTCGGTTCAGATCCAGCAATTGGAAGCAGTGTTGTACTTACAACCGTTACCGATATTGTCGGGTTTTTCAGCTTTTTAGGGCTGGCAACACTTATTTTACTATAGGAGAATATATATATGTCAGATCAGCCTACCACACAAAAACAGGAACAATGGAAGTATTGGCTCGAGGACTATTGGGATATTTTTCTTGGCATTGCCGCTATTATTATAGCTATAGTATTACACAGAAGCGGAAATGGATATTTAGCGACTTTCTTTGCAGCCTTGGGTATTGCATCACTCTCACTGACTGTTTCTGAAATTGCTGAAATACTTTCTGAACGGCTCCAAGAACCCTACGGTAGTTTTGTTCTTACCTTTAGTGCTGTTATCGTTGAGATCGTCTTACTCTATATTATCCTGCTTGAAGCTGTGCATTCACCTGAAGTCGTTGAAACGGTGAAAGGAGGTATTATCTCCGCTGTCATTGTTGATATGAATGTGCTTTTAGGCTTAGCCGTATTTGTAGGTGGTTTGGCTTTTTCTGAACAAGAACATAATAAGGAAACTTCGAGTGCTTATACAACTATTTTGATGGTTACGGCCACCGCCTTACTTGTGCCTAGTCTACTTGATCAAACTCAACATGGGGATAAAGTGTTAAGAGAAGCCAGTATGCTTATTGGTACTCTTTTATTGATCTTTTATATCGTTATCGTTA
Source organism: Sulfurimonadaceae bacterium (assembly GCA_041559595.1). Taxonomy (GTDB): domain Bacteria; phylum Campylobacterota; class Campylobacteria; order Campylobacterales; family Sulfurimonadaceae. The sequence continues at coordinate 1,443 of JBFFDB010000117.1, read as the reverse complement.
ACTTCCAAACACGTACGCATACGCATTTTTTTCAAGCTACAGCGCGCAGTAGAATTTTTCGTATTAAACGCAAGATGAATCAAGAGGATGAAGTAGATACAGACACTGGATATATTTTTGAAAAGTTTAATAACCTTGGTATTTTTATTGTAATCTTTCTCTTAATCGGTACGATAGCTTTAGGTGCAGAAGTTTTTGCAAGTGATGGTATTAAAATGGCAAATGAGCTCGGTATCTCTACAGGACTGGCAGGTCTTATTATTGCTATTATCAGTGTCTCTCCTGAAATATTCACAGCAATTAAAGCGGCAAAGAACGATCAAATCCAGCGTGTTGTCAATATTGCTATGGGTGCTTCTACTGTTTCAATCTTATTGACCGTGCCAATTCTACTTTTTTTGGCCTATTTATCAGACATAAATCTTATGTTAGATTTCAACCCTTTACAAGTGGGTGCACTGATGTTAACCATTCTTTTGGCATGGAAAACGACAGAGGATGGACATACTAATTATTTTGAAGGTGTATCTCACCTTATGTTCTTTGTAAGTTATGCGATTATATCAGCCTATTATTAAGTATAAAAAAACGATCTGACTGCCCATAAAAAATGATGTAAATGTTATTTTGTAGACTATTTTTTATGAAAATAATAGTATAATTTACAACTCAAATCAAAGCCCATCTTTTTGAAAGAAAAGCCCTTGAGTTATTTAAAAATATCACTTGATGTTTTTGGTTTTTTGGCTGTGTTTGATATCTTCTATCAAACGTTTTTTAGTAAATAAAATTACTACATTATTATTTATATTGAGGATCCGATGGAAATTTCTGATATTAAATTAGAGATGGAACTGGGTGGCGTTGATTCAGCAGATGTGGCTGGAATCCTTGAGCTTTGCCAAAGCAAAGGTTTTGACAGTGAAACAATTGATAACGAGCTTCTAAAGCGTGGCTATGACAAGATGTTTACTGTTGATTATGATGATTATGACGATTGGGAAGATGATGATGAATATGTTTCAGTTCAGAAATTTCCTTATAAAAAGAATTTTAGAGATTAAAGAGAGATAATGGATAACAAACAACTTGTTCGGTCTTATTATGAGATGTGGAACAGCCAAGACTTTGAAAAGTCTGATAAGATTCTTCATGAAGATATTCGTTTTCGCGGGTCTTTAGATATTGTTGCTAATGGAATCGATGGTTTTAAAGAGTATGCACAGATGATTGGCACAGCCTTTCCAAATCTATACCATGCTGTAGAAATGGAAGTTCATGAGAAGAACCTTGCAGCTGTCTATGTGACCTATTCAGGTACACATGAAGGCGAACTACTTGGATATGAGGCAACCGGCAACCGTATAAGTTATTCGGGGGCTGCTTTTTTCAACTTTAAAAATGACAAGATTGTCAGTATCAATGTATTGGGTGATTTAAACT
>JBFFDB010000116.1:0-3518 GCA_041559595.1 Sulfurimonadaceae bacterium | reverse complement strand
TGTGTTGATGCCTGTACGACAGTGATGGCGAAGTTTAATGAACCAAGTCTTGTTAACTGGTCATCTGTACGTGAAATAGAGAAGAAAGAAGGTAAAACACGTTTCTTCCGGCCTAAGATCCTAGGTTATATGGCTGTGCTCTTAGCTATTTTTGTAATTCTTATGATCATGGGAATGGATAAGGAGTTGATGCTTATTAATATTAATAAGCAGACACGTTTATACAACATCGAAAAGGTTGATGATAAAGCTTTAGTAACCAATGCCTATACTATTTTAATCCAGAATACGCAGAATGAGCCACATGACTTTTATATAGAAGTACTTGATAATGATAAGATCAAAGTGGAACAGCCTTCACGCCCATTTACAGTAGAACCTGGTGTAAAGACAAAGAAAACATTGGTGCTGTATACAACAGACACTTTAGCAAACGATGAGCGCCATGATGCAATCTTGGAAGTTGTCTTACGTGCCTATGCGGTGGATGCTAATGATACGATAAGTGTTCAAAGAGATATTCGTTTTACCTATCCAAAAGCAGGTATCATTCGCAAGAAGATGCAACGGGACTAAAATTTAGTCTTTAAGTTGTTCTTTGAGTTGTTCTAAGGCATTCTCAAGACGCTCTTCATGCAGACCTGCTTTGTGCAATAAGTCTTTAACCTCTTGGGGAATCTCATCTGCAAGCTCTCCATATGGGCTTACCATTTTATAGATAACATCATTAGCACAGGCTAAAGCTCTTACTCTTGATGAATTGGCATTAAAAGGAGAATCGCTATAACGAACAGCATCGATAAGCTCAGGTTCTAAGCCCCAAAACTCTAAAACATTAGCTGTTGTGAATGCCGTACTCGTTTTTAGTAAAGAAACTTCTGCTTCTGAAAGTTTATCTTTACCATAGGCTTTAAATTTATCTATCAGTCCAGCATTTATAAGCTCTTGGTTCATCAAAATAGAACCAAGGTTACCTAAGACAGCTGAAGCACTTAGAATGGATAAGGCTTGAGGATCAACCTTTGAGTACCACTTGTCCATCAAGGCAAGTCGCAAGGCTGATGTTCGTTTAAAGGTCTCTTCATTGATTTCATAAGCTTCAAGGTTTAGTGTTCCTAAGTTTTGAGCAAGTTCACTAAGGCTAATCGCTTTGATCAGCTTCTTGCCAAAGGCAGCAACGGCTTGATTTAATGAAGAGGTCTTTGCTACACCATAAATAGGAGAAGCTACCGCATGTAAAATATTTGCTGCTGCAATAGCATCTTCATTAATGGTTAAGATAAGCTCTTTGACAGAACTATCGGGATCATCACATAATGAAATAACCTTTTTCATAGTACTTGAGAGAGGGTCAAGTTTTTGAATAAAGTTATAAATCTTATCATGAGAGATAAGAGAATACACTTGCGAGAAATGTGAGGTGACTATATTATGAAGCTGACGTTTTAAATCTTTTGACTGAATAGGCGAAGGGATAGGATGTGTTAGCCCTTTGAGTAAAAGACGTGATTTTTTATTGGCCCTTAGATTGGGCACAGCAGTGATAAGCGCTATATCTGATTTGATATTGAGTAACTCTAAGGCAACCTCAATACTCTCTTCTTCAAGATTTAAAATAAAGACATCTGCACTATTGTTCTGTACAGCACTTTTTAGCACATTTAAAGAGTCGGTTGTGCTTACTCTTTTAAAAATATGATTAAGTGGTGCTTGCATGGCAGCAGAACGTTTAGTGTTCTTATCTACATATAAAAGGGTTAGCCCTTTCATAACATCGGCTGTCTTCTCCTGCTTATCCAAGATACTGATGATCGGAAAAAGTGACTTGTCCGCAGGACTTAACTCTAAATTATTAAGAAGCTGCTCACGCCATGTTTTGAGTTGTACAGCACTGGAGTTTAACCATTGAATATCAAAATGCGTAGGATGATCATTTGTTGTGCGAAGGGAGTTTAGAATATTCTCTCCGTGACTAACGAGCTTATGAAATTCATCTAAATTAAGGTAAGAAGAGGATGCTTTGTAGTTATGGAAAATACGAAAAAGTTTTGCAGTGGCATCGTCTTTGTCCGTTTGCATATATAAGACATGCTCTTGAATCAAAGGGATGTCAAGTTGTAAGCGATCGGTAAAGAGATCTAAAAGTTCATTATCCATAGATAGTATCGTGCGCTAATATCTGTAAAAAGAGACAACTCTTCTTAAGACATCTTTACGCATTTGTCTCCCGCTTTCATAACACCGATAACATAGCCGTCTGAACCAGCAAGAACAGCGTCCACATTTTCAGGGCGTACAACAAGTACCATACCGATACCCATGTTAAATGCTCTGTACATCTCTTCTTCACCAACATGTTCTGTCAGTAGGTCGAAGATTGGAAGTGGACGAAGAAGCGTCTTGTCAACATCAGCATATAAGTGATCAGGAAGAACACGAGGAAGGTTCTCAACAAGTCCACCACCTGTGATATGCGCCATTGCGACAAGCTTGTCTTTAAGTGCTTTAAATGTTTTTACATAAATACGTGTTGGCTCTAAAAGAACATCGATAAGAGGACGACCGTTAAAATCATCATCAAAGTTCATTCCCATTTTTTCAAATAAAACTTTTCTTACAAGAGAGAAACCATTTGAGTGAAAACCAGAAGAAGGAAGAGCAACTAAAACATCGCCTTCTTTAACTTGAGATACACGGTCAAGCTCAGACTTTTCAGCAATACCTACAGAAAAACCAGCAAGGTCATAATCACCTTCAGAATACATCCCTGGCATCTCAGCTGTTTCACCACCAATAAGTGAACACTCAGACTGACGACAACCCTCAGCGATACCAGCAACAACTGAAGTTGCTTCATCAACACTAAGTTTTGCAGTAGCGTAGTAGTCTAAGAAGAATGACGGAGTTCCCCAGTTACAGATAAGGTCATTGACACACATTGCAACAAGGTCTATCCCAACTGTGTCATGTTTACCGCTATCAATAGCAAGCTTTAGTTTTGTACCAACTCCATCAGTAGCCGCAAGCATTACTGGTTGTTTGTAACCTGTTGGAAGTTCATATGCACCAGCAAATGAACCAATCCCTCCTAAAACATGAGGTGTAAAAGTAGATTTTACAATTGGCTTGATATTATCAACAAAGCTGTTTCCTGCATCAATATCAACACCAGCGTCTTTATATGAGATTTGGCTCATCGTCTCTCCTAGAGGGTTTATAAAATAATTACGCGATTATAGCGTAGTGAAGATGTGAAAAAGTTTAGGTCTTACAAAGAGGTGAAAAATATAGTTTATTTTCTCCTTTATAAAGACAAAAACTTAATAAGCTATAATTCTTTTATAAATTATGAGAGAGATCAAAGGATATTAATGGAGTGGCTTGAGAAAAAAGGTATTGACCCTCAACGTATCACAACTGGATTGGCCTTATTAGCAGCAATTATCATAATTGGGCTAATCGATAACTTTTTGTTATGTGGTTGGTCTTTGGTGGACTGTACCTAGTAGCATTTTATG
>JBFFDB010000115.1:0-3567 GCA_041559595.1 Sulfurimonadaceae bacterium | reverse complement strand
AGCAATATTATGGATTAAAAAAACATATAGATTTTCTTTTTTAATGCGAAAGTTCTTTTGACGTACAACATCACCATCAGCTGCTGCAATAAGTTTGTAATCACAATTAAGATGACCATTATCATCTTGGCGTAATCGATAACGAAGTACATAATCACGCTTTGTATTATTGACATCAACATCATCTGCATCAAAATCATTTGCTGCATAGTTATCATATACATTAAAACTTGCTAATACGTTTAAGTCACTTACTAAAACTTTAAAAAACTTCTTTGAAAGTTTATCTTGATAATTAATAGAAGCATCTTCGACTGAAATAGAAGGTAATTTATCAACTTTTTTGATAACTTCAATCGTTGCATCTGCACTAAATAAATTAAGTACTAAGAAAAATGGTAGTAGTAGTTTAAACAAGGCTATTCCTTTGCGGTTAAAATAATATCTAAGCTTATCGCTTTGTTGTCTTTATGAGCTGGAAATTGACTAAGAGCATTTAGACAAGCATCCACGGCTTCATCAAAAAGCACATCTTGGGTGTAGTTTATCACACGAGAGGAAACCAATGCCCCATATTTGTCGATTTCTAATCGAATCTTCGCTGATCTGCCCACTGAATCGGCAGGAGGAAAAAACTTAGAATAAATTTCTGCGTGTATTTTAGCTAAATATTCATCAACAACACCCGAAGAGTCACCAACTATTTTAATATCTTGTTTTGATAGCTTTAAGTTCTTTACTAAAGAACTCGCCTCAGATGATGCGACACTCTTTGTATCTTTAGTTTTAATACGCTTTTGAATCTTCTTCAAGAACTTATCATCCACTGCAACAGACTTACTCTTATTTCGTTTAACAAGCTTTTTAGTCTCAACCTCACCAAACAAAGATGAGAGATCAGTATTAACAACTTTGGGAGTTTCAATTGTTTCTAAAGCTTCAGGCACTTCTGCTTCACTTTTTAGTACTTCACTTTTCTTTGTTTTAACAGGAGGAGCAGTGGGTACATGATTTAAATTAACTGCTATATAATCAGAAGAACTTAACTGAATACGTTTGATTTGGCTTTGTTGTAAGATGAAAGAAAAAAATAGAAAACTAAAAAGAAGAAATACTCCAAATGAAACTAAACCACCTAAATAAAAATAGTAATCATTGTTTTTATAAGGCAAGGGATTATCCGTTTGTTGCTAAAGAAACTTCAGTAAAATGAGCTCGTTTTACAGTAGAAAGAATAAACATCACCTCACCATAGCCAAGACTCTTGTCAGCAGATATCATCACAGCTGACTTAGTATCAAGATTTTTTTGCGCATACATATAAAAATTATCTGCAAAATCACTGACCTTGAACTTTTCTCCATTTACCATTAGCTCTCTGTTTTTATTAATGGAGATATGCACAGGCGGTTTTTTACTCAATGCTTTTTGTGCAGAACCCTTAGGAAGCTTTATTAGCTCTTCATATACGATGGTCGGAGCGATCACCATTAAAATAGCCAACAAAACCAACATCACATCCACTAAGGGAGTGATATTAAGCTCAGGGTTTTCATCCCAGTCGTAATGCATTAGACAGAATCTTTAGATTTCGCAATCAAAGCATCTGATTGCATACGAATCAATCCGGATAGCTCATAAGCCTGACGCTTAAGAAGCTGATGAAAGGTATAAGCAAAAATAGCTACAAATATACCTGCAGCCGTTGCAATTAGAGCATCAGAAACTCCCACAGCGATTAAAGACATAGAAGCCGAAGCCTGGCCGATATCTTTAAAAGTATCCAAAATAGACACAACAGTACCAAAGAGACCAATAAACGGAGATGTAGAAGCTACAACAGATAAAAGACTAAGCCCTTTAGTTGCATCTTTTGTCGCCGCATATTGACAAAGGTCTAAGATCTCTTTACTAAGATTAGTAGTGCGTTTTATAAAAGGATCAATGTATGAAAGAGCTGACACGTGAGTAGAGCCCATAAGAAGAGAGTCAAGAGATTCTCTCTCTTGATCAACCCATCCTTGAAGGGAAAAATAACGATAGATAAAAACCCACGTTATTGCTATGAAGTAGATAGATAATACAGCCAGAACCATTAAGGTAACTGGGTGAGAATCTGAAATAAAGTCTGACAAATTTAAACTACTACAGTAAGTTTTGTGCAGCAGTCTCAAGTCTTGCAGAGACTGTAGCAATTGCAACTGAGTTGTCAGATGCAGATTCAACAAGAGCTTTTGCATCAGCAAGAGCTGTAGCAATATCACTCTCGTTGTCACCACGGATAGCAACAGCACCGTCAGCAAGAACAATTACCTTGTTCTCATCAACTTGTACATGTCCCCAGTTAACAACTACAGATTCAGTAACTTTATCTTCTTTAACAAAATCAATTACACCTGCACTTAAAAGTGTAGTTAGTGATGAATGATCCGGAAGAACACCAAATTCACCTTCTTCACCCGGCAAAGTAACTTCAGTTACTGAACCGTTGAAGATAGCGCCGTTTGGAGTCACAATTTCTAATTGAAGAGTATTCATGTGAATCCCTATTTTTTGTTTTTCTCGTATTTAGCAATAGCTTCGTCCATACCGCCTACCATGTAGAAAGAAGACTCTGGCATGTGATCGAAATCACCAGCTAGAATACCCTTGAAGCCAGCAATTGTGTCTTCAAGTTTAACGTATTTACCAGGAGCTCCTGTAAATACTTCAGCAACAAAGAAAGGTTGAGAAAGGAATTTCTCAATCTTACGAGCACGTTCAACAACATTTTTGTCATCTTCAGAAAGCTCATCCATACCAAGAATCGCAATGATATCTTGAAGGTCTTTATATTTTTGTAGTGTTTGTTGAACACCACGAGCAATACTATAATGCTCATCACCGATAATCGCAGCGTCAAGAAGACGAGATGTTGAATCAAGTGGATCAACCGCTGGGTAGATACCTTTTTCTGCAATCTTACGATTAAGTACTGTCGTTGCATCTAAGTGAGCAAAAACAGAAGCTGGAGCTGGATCCGTTAAATCATCCGCAGGTACATATACTGCTTGTACAGAAGTAATTGAACCCTTGTTAGTTGATGTAATACGATCTTGTAAAGCACCCATTTCACGAGCAAGTGTAGGTTGGTAACCAACTGCTGAAGGGATACGTCCAAGAAGTGCAGACATCTCTGAACCTGATTGAGCAAAACGGAAAATGTTATCGATGAACATAAGTACATCAAGACCTTTTTCATCACGGAAATACTCAGCCATAGTAAGACCAGTAAGCGCGATACGGTTACGTGCTCCAGGAGGCTCAGACATTTGACCGTAGCACAGTGCAACTTTGTCAAGTACGTTTGAATCTTTCATTTCGTAGTAAAGGTCATTTCCTTCACGAGTTCTTTCACCAACACCAGCGAAAACAGAAAGACCGTCGTGACCGTGTGCAACATTGTGAATAAGTTCCATGATAATAACTGTTTTACCAACACCAGCACCACCAAATAATCCAACTTTACCACCCTTAGAGTAAGGAGCAAGTAAATCAACTACTTTTATACCAGTTTCGAACATCTCT
>JBFFDB010000114.1:0-3575 GCA_041559595.1 Sulfurimonadaceae bacterium | reverse complement strand
TCAACTACTGTTACAGGTGTTGAAATGTTCCGTAAAGAAATGGATCAGGGTGAAGCAGGTGATAACTGTGGTATTCTTGTTCGTGGTATTGATAAAGATGCTGTTGAGCGTGGTCAAGTACTATGTAAGCCAGGTTCAATTACTCCACATACAACTTTCGAAGCTGAGATCTATGTACTAAGTAAAGATGAGGGTGGTCGTCATACTCCATTCTTCTCTAACTACCGTCCACAGTTCTACGTTCGTACAACAGACGTTACTGGTGCTATTACACTACCTGAAGGTACTGAAATGGTTATGCCAGGTGATAACGTTAAGATTACTGCAGAGCTAATCGCACCGATCGCAATGGAAGAGGGAACTCGTTTCGCTATCCGTGAAGGTGGTCGTACTGTTGGTGCTGGTGTTGTTGCTAAAATTACTAAGTAATTTTTAACACACCTCACACAGCGGAGCTAGGGTTTATCCCTAGCGAAAATCTATTTTAGGAATACGCAATGAGAGAAACTATCCACTTAGGTTGTGAAAAGTGTACACGTCGTAACTACCACACATCTAAAAACAAAAAGACTCATACAGAAAAATTTTCAGTAAAAAAATACTGTAAATGGTGTAGAGAGCATACTGAACACAAAGAGATGAAACTGTAGTTTCCCCTCTTTTTGTTTTTCTTGCTTAGGCAAGATTCTATAGGCGATTAGCTCCAATGGTAGAGCACCGGATTCCAAATCCGGGTGTTGTGGGTTCGAGTCCCCCATCGCCTGCCACTCATCTTCGATAAATGTATCTAATGAGATCTATCTATCGGATATGACATGAAGCGCACTAAGCGTACAAGGATAAGTATAATGAATAAGGTTAGTTCTTATATCAAAAATTCACGTGCAGAGTTGAGTAAGGTAATTTTCCCAACTTCACCACAGGTTAAGCAAGCGTTTTTTGCAGTATTTATCGTTGTAGCATTCGTATCTCTATTCTTGGCACTTGTTGACTTTATTATGTCATCAAGCTTGTCAGCTATACTATAAAAGGACTCTCATGGCACACAAATGGTACTCGTTACAAACATATGCAGGTTCAGAGAGAAGTGTTAAAGTAGCAATTGAGAACTTAATTGAAGAACATAAACTTCAAGACGTTATCAAAGAGGTAGTTGTTCCGACAGAAGACGTAATGGAAATGAAAGATGGTAAGAAAAAGATAACTGAACGTTCTCTTTATTCAGGTTACTGTTTCATTAATATTGATCTTAATACTGAAGTTCAACATATGATTCAATCTCTTTCTAGAGTGTCTGGATTCATTGGTGAGGCTAACCACCCAACACCATTAAGTGAACACGATATCAAAACTATTCTTGATCGTGTTGAAAACCGTGCTGCACCAAAACCAAAAGTTGCTTTTGATATGGGTGAAGTGGTACGTATTGTAGATGGTCCATTCTCAAACTTCACAGGTGTTGTTGATGAATATGACATGGAACATGGAACATTGAAATTAAATGTATCTATCTTTGGACGTGCAACGCCTGTTGATATTTCATTTTCACAAGTAGAAAAAATTATATAAAACTCTAAAAGAGTTATCTCAAACAAAGGAAAAAAAATGGCAAAACAAGTCGCGGGTTATATCAAATTACAAATCCAAGCCGGTGCAGCTAATCCAGCACCACCTGTTGGTCCAGCTTTAGGACAACGTGGTGTTAACATCATGGAATTCTGTAAAGCGTTCAATGAAAAAACAAAAGACAAGATGGGATTCAAAGTTCCAACTATTATCACTGTTTATGCAGATAAAAGTTTCACTTTTGTTACTAAGCAACCACCAGCATCTGCACTTCTAATGAAGGCTGCAAATCTTAAAAAAGGTAGTGATAACCCTCTTAAAAACAAAATAGGTAAAATCACTAAAGCACAACTTATGGAAGTTGTAAAAGCTAAGATCGCTGATCTTAATACAAATGATGAAGAAGCAGCAGCTAATACTATTGCTGGTTCAGCTCGTTCAATGGGTATTGAAATCGTAGACTAGTCTACGGAATCTGTAAATACTTTTAAAATCATCGACCACAGTGATTCAAAAATAGATGTGGCAGATATAAAACTGGAGAATCAAAATGGCAAGTAAAAGATATAAACAACTTACCGATAAAATTGATGCAAGCAAAACTTATTCAATAGCTGAAGCTTCTGCATTCATGAGTGAACTTAAATCTGCAAAATTCGACGAGACTGTTGAAATTGCAATGAACCTTAATGTAGATCCTCGTCACGCTGATCAAATGATCCGTGGTGCGATTGTACTTCCAAACGGAACAGGTAAAACTGTACGTGTTGCTGTATTTGCTAAGGGGGCTAAAGCTGATGAAGCTAAGGCTGCTGGTGCAGATGTTGTTGGTACAGACGATCTTGTTGAACAAATCCAAGAAGGTAACTTCAACTTTGATGTTGTTGTTGCTGCACCTGACTGTATGGGTCTTGTTGGTAAAATTGGTCGTATTCTAGGGCCAAAAGGTATGATGCCTAACCCTAAAACTGGAACTGTAACACCAGATGTTGCAACTGCAGTTAAAAATCTTCAAGGTGGTCAAGTAAACTACCGTGTAGACAAAAAAGGTAACATCCATGCTGGTATCGGGAAAGTTTCTTTCTCACCAGATGCAATTGCAGAAAACCTTCGTGTTTTTATTGCTTCAATTAATAAGCAAAAACCTGCATCTGCAAAAGGTCGTTACATTAAAAATGCTGCGCTTTCATTAACGATGAGCCCGGCAATTAAATTTGATCTTTCAGAAATTTCTGATATCAAATAATTATTTCAATTGAGTAGGACTTCCTACTCAGTTTTTTCTTCAAAACAACTTCTTCGTTAAACTCTAAAATAATTACTACATAAATTTAAACAAAACATAAAAATAAATTCGGTATAATCCCACTCCTTATTCAAATTTTATATAGGCAATCTATCCAGATTTCCGATTTGAAACTTGAAAAAGTGACAATTTATCTTATAGACTAAAGACAGTTAGAGGCTTTTTTAAAGCTTAATTAGTGAAAACTGCTCAACTTGAAGTTTGATGTCTGGAAAGGAGAATATAATATGACTAAAACTAAAAAAGCTGAAGTTATTGAACAACTTCGTGTTTCTTTTGAGAATACAACAGCCGTAGTGATCTGTGATTACAAAGGTTTAACAGTTTCTGACTTAGAAGAGCTTCGTGCTGCTGCTAAGGCTAAAGATACTTCTGTACAAGTTGTTAAAAATACATTAGCTACTATCGCATTAAACAATGCTGGTATGAGCGGTGTTGAAATCAAAGATACAAATATCTTTTTATGGTCAGATGACGTTATCTCTGCATCTAAAATTGCTGCAGATTTTGCTAAAAAATCTGATAAATTTGTAATTAAAGCTGGTTACCTTGATGGTGAAGCAGCTGATACTGCAAAGATCGAAGCATTTGCAAAACTTCCAGGTCGCGAAGAGCTACTTGGTATGCTTGCTGCTACATGGATGGCTCCAGTTGCGAACTTCACAATTGGCCTAGATGCGCTTAGAAGACAAAAAGAAGAAGC
>JBFFDB010000113.1:0-3612 GCA_041559595.1 Sulfurimonadaceae bacterium | reverse complement strand
TTTATCATCGTGACCGACATGATGTTTTAGCAATGACCTGTGTATCGGCTGGAAGTAAGTTAAGTGCCTTTGAAAAAGAACTCTATGATAAGGGTGAATATACTGAATATTATATGGTGCATGGTCTGGGTGTTGAACTTGCAGAAGCACTGGCTGAGATCGTTCATAAACAGATCAGACTAGATCTAAATATCTGTGAAAGTGAGAAACCTGTACTTTCAGATGTACGTATGAACAAATACCAAGGTGCACGTTACTCATTTGGATACCCAGCTTGTCCAGACCTTGAGATGAATAAGCCTCTATTCGATTTACTCAAACCCGAAGAGTTTGGTATCGAGTTATCAGAAACTTTCCAGATACACCCGGAGCAATCGACTTCTGCGCTTGTAGTGTATCATCCTAACGCAACCTACTATAACATCTAAACTACTCTTTTTTTGCAAGCTATATCTTCTTGGCTTGCTCATTAACTAGAATCTTTTACACCAAACAAGCGACGTAAATTCGTTATAATAATGCAAATTATTCAAGGATATTTATGAAAATCGCTATTGTACTTATATTATCACTTTCTTTACTTATTGCCGGTGAGGTTGACCCAAAAGAGTTCAAGTCTGTACCTATGCTATCACAGCCTCATATCAAAGTTGTTAAGGCTTATGATCATAAAAAAGTTTATGAGTTACAACTTGAGATTGAAACACAACGTGGTGCTCAAAAGACAACTATTTATATGACAAAAGACAAGCAGGTCGTTCTTTTTGGAGAAGCGATGAATGCCACAACGGGTGAGGCTTACAAACGTCCTATCGACATGACTGCAATACGTCAAAATGCTGACATTATTTATGGAAGTGGAAGCAGTGAATACATCGTTTTTACAGACCCTGAATGTCCTTATTGTGTAAAGTTCGAAAAGATGTGGCCTGGTCTGCAAAAGAGTGTGAAACTCTACGTCTTCTTTATGCCTTTGTCTAACCATAGAAATGCTACCCAGATGTCGTATCATGTGATGAAGAAAAACTCTCAAGAAGATAAGGCTAAGGCTATCCTTGATATGGCAAATGGCGATAAGAGTTATGAACGTTTAACTATGAATCAGCAAATTCATGAGCTTTTTTCACAAAAGATCTCACAAAACAGAGCACTTGCTGAAGAGTTTGGCGTACGTGGTACACCTGCTGTTTTTGATAACAAGGGAAATAGCGTTAATTGGTCACAGCTAAGATAGATTGACATTTCAAGAAGCTTTGTGTAGACTTCCAAAATTAAACAGGAGAAGAGATGCGCAGACCTAAAGGCTTTGGTAAGAACTACTTTTCATTATCAGCCATTTGTGCATACTCGTCGAGCACTGTTTTACATGCACAGTGTTAAGCTTTTACACAAAGTTCACGTAATCTAACCTCTGTAGAAACTCAAGAAGAAGATGATCCGCTTGAAGAGATAGAACTCATACAGGAGAGTTCAGTCTTTATACCAACATCTTCATGCCATTGTAACTGCTACTTTAAAAAACGTATTTACACCCTTCTTCTATTACTAAAAACATTTCCACGAACTTTTTTTATTTACCGAAAAACAAGATCAGGTATCTCTCCGCCCTTATAACTTCTACCTCACAAAAACAAAAAATAAATTCAGGAAAACAAATGAAAAAAACAATCACACTATCACTACTTAGTAGTCTCCTTTTAACGAATGCCTATGCCGAAACTATTCAACTAGAAGAAGTTACCGTAGAAGCAGCCAACAGAACGGAACAAAATGTTAAAGACCTTACTGAGTCTGTCACTATAATCTCAGCTCAAGATATTGAAGAGTCACGTGTTCGAACATTAGGTGAAGCACTTTCACAATTAAGTAATATTGCCTTAGTTAACAATGGAGGCTTAGGAAAAAAGACTTCTTTTTTAACACGAGGAATGGATTCAAAAAGAACACTAGTTCTTATAGATGGTGTCCGCTATAACACTATGGCAGGTGCTACTCAATACGAACATATTTTACTCAATGATATTGAACGTATAGAGATTATAAAAGGCGCACAGTCAGGTGTTTGGGGTGCTGATGCATCTGCTGGTGTTATAAATGTTGTTACAAAATCCGCATCAAAAGGGACACATATCTCTGCAAATATAGAAACTGGTTCTTTTAACACGCAACAAGGAACTGTTCAACTTTCACATAAAACAGACTTATTTGACATTGTAGCTGGCATATCTCGGATTAAAACAGATGGTTTTTCTGCGGCAGAACCAGAATATTCTTCACTTGATTATGGAAAAAGATGGGATGAACTAGGATGGGAGAATGATCCATACACTAACAACACCTATAATATAAAACTAGGTTACAACATAACAAATGAAGATAAAGTAGAGGCAAGTTATAAACGTATTAATGCAGTTACAAAATATGATTGGCCAGGAGCAGATTCTCTTACAAATACTGAAAAAACAGATAATAGGTTTTATTCAGCAGCGTACAAACATAAAGATAATACTAATGATATTGTATTACAGTATAGCTACTCTTATTTTAACAACAAAGTATCCAAATATAAGGGAAATGTTCAGGAGACATCTTTACAAGACCGTATAAACTATGCAGAGAACTCTTTTTTACGTATAGGAGGAAGCTATCAAAAATTTAATCATAAACAAGTTGAGGGAACAACTGATGAAAAGTATTCAAACAAAGCAGTTTATTTGACTAACTACAATAAGTCATCAGATATTCTATCCTTTGGTGACACCATCTTTACACAATCTATACGCTTTGATGATTATAGTACCTTTAATAATAAGACAACAGGTAAACTTGGACTCAAGCAGTTTGTATATAAAAATGATATTTACCTTAGTACTAACTACGGTACAGCCTATAATGTTCCAACTCTTGCTCAACTTTATGGGTTTTGGGGAGCAAATCCAGACCTTCAACCAGAAACTACGAAAACCTTAGATTTTACAGTTGGGAATGACAAACTTACACTTACCTACTTTTATAATAAAGTGTCAGATATGATTGATTGGAGCGGTGCAGGCTACAATAATATTTCTGGTAAATCTCGTTTAAAAGGTGTAGAATTTGGTTATAAAGATGACTTTTATGATGCTCTAACCGTTACTCTAAACTACACCTATCTTGATGCTAAAAATGCAGATGGTGAGTTTCTGCGTTCACGTCCAAAACATCAAATTGATGGAAGTATTGTTTATTACATAACAGAAAACCTTAACATTGGTCTTAATGGGCAATATATTGGTGAGCGTTTTGATGATGATGATAGGTCAGGTGCCCAAACAGGTAAATATACCATCTATAACACTGTAGTAAACTACACGCTTAATGATAATTTTACTGTTTATGGAAAAGTTGATAATATTGGTGATAAATATTACCAAGTACGTGATGGATATGCAACAGCTGAGCGTTCATATTATGCTGGTCTAAACGCTAAGTTTTAAGAGCCTTTTGTTATACTAAACAATGCAAATAATATCACCTAAAAACTCACCTTTTCAAGATAAACAAGCCGATTTTTTACTGGCGGCTTGTGTTACCCATACCTGCGAGATTCCTCTGTTAACTCAGGCAGGGATT
>JBFFDB010000112.1:0-3619 GCA_041559595.1 Sulfurimonadaceae bacterium | reverse complement strand
GCATAAACTTTATCCATACCTTTTGGTGTGTAACCTGCCCAGTCTGAGCTACCCGGAGCCAAGAATGATGAGTGACACATTGCACAGTTAGCTTCATAAGCAGCTTTTGCATCAAAACCACCCTCTTCTTTCGGAAGGTCTCTTACCGTTGACATTGGTGGCAAGAAGTCTCTAATACCACCACCTTCAGCGATACGAACAACTTTCGCAGTTGGTTTTTGACAATCTTTCATACAACGCTCAGACGGCTTGACTTTGATAGCACCAAAGTTAGTCGGGTTTGCGTAGTATTTACGTACATCATCAAGTGCACCCGGTCCATCGATGTTTGGTTCGAAACCGTTTTTGTTTGGCATTTCGATCTTTCCAAAGTTGTCTTGGTTAAGTTCAAAATCGTCGTCTGAAACAACTTCACCGTCTACTCTCAACTCATTGATTGACAGCATATATGCAGTCAATGCATAGGTCTCATCATCACTAAGTGACTTAGTGTTTGGATGTGGCATACCTGACTGGATGTACCACCACATAGTACTAGCATCTGGCCAGTAAGAACCGAATACACGCACCGGACCATCATTGTCTGGCTTGTCTCTTTGGTTTGTCAATGTCTTTTGCAATTTGTAAGCATTACCCTTAGCTAGAGACGGATAACCGCCGCCACCTGAACCGAAGTCACCGTGACACATAACACACTGCGCTTCATACAGCTCTTCACCTTCTGATACCGTACCAGCACCTGGTGGAGGAGGTGATGTTGGAGTTACATCTTTGTCCCATGCTGCGATCTCATTCTTTGTTGCTCTTCTACCGTGGTTAAGCGTAAGATCATGTGCATTTGCATTAACTGCATATGGACCTGTCATACCATTGGCAACAGGATAATAAGTACCACCGTCAATAGTCGGCTTTCCATTCATTGTAAGCTCACCGGCAGGTGTAGCTTTACCTTCAACACAACCTGCTACAAATAGTGCAGCAACAGTGACTGCTGAAGCAGAGATAATTAACTTACGATCTAATTTGAACATGATTCACCTTTCCTTCTGCTGTTACTTCCCAAGTCTCTACACCGTTTCTATGGTAGACACCTTCTACACCAAGTACGCCTGTCTCTTCATCAACAGTCGGTTGGATATAGCCAGCATCATCCATTGCACGTGAAGTAAGAAGAAGAGTTTCACCTTTCTTATACGTATGCATGTAGCTCCAACGTGTCCAAGATTTTGGAAGGATAAGACCTTTAAGTTGTGCTTCAACGTAGTTTTTTCCACCGTCAAAAGAGATGTCAACACCTGTGATTGTACCCATTCCTGACCATGCAAGACCTTCGATCTCAACGATGTCACCATCTTTAAGGTTAGTCCATGGTTTTTCAGGAGACGGTGTGACAACAGTTGAGTTGACTTCATTTGCATAGAAGTGCTGGATAGCTTTACCGCTCTTTTTAAGTGCTGTATATTTTGATGTCTCTTCTTTACAGTAGAAAGGCTCTGCAGAGAACTCAAGACGCTTAAGCCACTTAACACAAAGGTTTCCTTCCCAACCTGGGACAAGAAGACGTACCGGATAACCTTGCTCAGGACGAAGGGCTTCACCGTTTTGTCCCCAAACGAGCATTGCATCATCCCATACTTTATCCATAGGAATTGTTCTACCCATCTCAGAGTTGTCAGAACCTTCTGCAAGCATCCATTGAGCACCTGGTTTGATACCAAGATCTTTGATAAGGTCTTTGATGTAAACACCAGTCCACTCAGCAGAACTCATGAAACCTTTTGCAAACTGTAAAGAGTTGAATTGTGGTCCACGCCATTCTTGTCCACCGTTAGCAGGACATTCGATGAAGTGTGTACGCGTCACACGTGGATAACGCTTAAGCTCTTCTAGAGTAAGAACGATATCTCTCTCAATTTCTGCACCGTGGATCATTAGACGGAACTCATTTGGATCGACATGTGCAGTACCACCATGACAACGAGAGAAGAAAAGACCATTTGGTGTAATGATACCTTCTGATTCATGGATTGGACATACAGCAATAGAAGCTTGGAAGTTACCTGAAGCAAGAAGTTTAGTGTTTCTTCTTGTATTGTTATGCTCATAAGCAGAAGGAATACCGTAACGGTTTTTAGTTACCGGATCTCCTAGTTTCTGTCCCCATTTTACGTGGTGCATAATTAATGGATCGTCGCCTGCTGTAGCTTGGTTCGCCGACAATGCAGTTGCAGCTGCTACCGCACCAATTGAAGCCGTTTTTTTGAAAAAGTTTCTTCTGCTAGATTCAGTATTGTTTTCAGACAATTCTAAATCATTTTGAGAATTTTCATTCTTCATTGTTTCTCCCTTTCGTATTGTTATATCTATAGATTTCATTTTAATAAGCAATAAATGAATCTACACCTAACCATTTTCATGATTATTGTAGCGTAGTTATGCATTTATTTAGTCGTAACCTTGAGTAATGTAAACCATATACTCAATATTTTTTAACACACAGTCTTGGTGTGCTGAAAATAGAACGATTGTTAGTATACTGCAATATTCATTTAGAAATAGTGATAAGCAGAAATAACTCAAATGCCCTTGTTACTAATTGAAACAGACAAAGTTGATTCCAGCGCGGCAGCGTGGTAGTTTGTTCAATTATATTAATATATTCGACCACAAGTCAGATGAATGGGTTTAGGCGTTTATTGTATTGCTTTTTGCAGTGATTCCTAACAACAGAAATGTGTCATTCATTTCATCATAGACAAAGGGTATGATATAGCCTTGGTGCTCAATATCTCTGATGTCTTCATCATCAAAATAGATAGATTTCTTATATTTTTGTACCTTGCTTGGCATATTTAAAACTACTGTATCGAGATAAAGTTTGAAATCTTTGATCCCTTTTGGATCACTTTGAAGATAGGGTTCTAAAATTGATTTCAGCTGTTTTTTATAGAGTCGTGAACATAAGATCTTCATTCCTTTCCTCCTTCTTTAAGCCAGTTGTCCATCTCTTTCATGGCGTCATAGTAAGAAGTGAATTCGCCTTTGCCATGTAGAAAATCTTCAAGTTCTTCTTGCAGTATCTTTTGATTGTCTAAAAAAGTTTGATCGATAATTCTTACCTTGTCTTGGGGAAGCGTCTCTAAAAAAGTCTCAAGATAGTCATCTTCGATTTGAAGCTGTATTGTCTTCATAGTCATCCTTTCTGATTTTTAAAAAGCTTTGCTTTGGGATATAGTGCTGTTTTCATAAGTGTTAAAACCGATAAGCAGGCATTATATATAAAATTATCAAAAAAAATCTTTAGAGGTATTCTTTAGTCTAAGTACCCAAAATTATTTGTTACACCGTTAAATCATTCATGTGCATCTAAAATCCAAGGTATATAGCGTGCAATTTGTTATAATGTCTTCATAAACAAGCAGTGCGGAAAGTCTTTTAACCCACTGATGAGCTGCATAAGGATTTGTATGAGATGGTTTGTCGTCATTTTGGTCTCTCTACTCGTTTTAGGTTGTGCCCCTATTCAAAAAGGTGATTATGTCACCTACACAAGTCGAGATTATATCTTCATAGAGAATAATTTTATGGACAAAAGCATCGACTGTATCTATCTTGGCAG
>JBFFDB010000111.1:0-3626 GCA_041559595.1 Sulfurimonadaceae bacterium | reverse complement strand
CAAAGCGGCGGAAAGATCATCGTTACTAATGATCCAAATGAAGCAGCCAAGGATGCAACTGTTATTACTACAGACACATGGGCATCAATGGGACAAGAAGATGAAAAAGAAGTAAGAGCAAAAGCTTTTGCTGGATATATGGTGGATGACAAGATGATGGACTTAGGTAAAGAAGGCGCTATCTTCTTACACTGCCTACCTGCATATCGTGGACAAGAGGTAAGTGAAGAGCTGCTTGAAGGTAATCGAAGTCTTATCTTCGAAGAAGCCGAAAACCGCTTACACGCTCAAAAAGGCCTGATGGTCTGGCTAGATCTTCACCGCTAGGGGAAGATAAAAGTACCTTTCTGGTGCGCTGTTAGATCTTCACCGCTAGGGGAAGATAAAAGTACCTTTCTGGTGCGCTGCTAGATCTTCACCGTTAGGGTTTATCTATAGTTAACAGTTTTAAGTGCTTTAGGGAAATATCTAGAGACTAGAAGACAGTCTCTAGAGGGATAGGCTAAGGGTTAGCCCATTATGATTTGGAATGTATTACCATCTTCTACAACATTAAAGTTGTGTTTTTGGCAATATTCGTCATTCATAGTATTTACCATTTCTTGTGCATGGATCAATGCATCATCTTTATTATCAAAACTTACTGTCGCTGCTTGACCACTTCTTCTAAAACAACCACATTGTTGAGCTACGTTTACTTCAAACATTTCTTGCCTTTTTAATTGTATATATTTTTTGGAAGTTTACTAGAATAAGTTTAGGAGAAGAGGAGTAGCTATAGGGCAAGCCTATAGTTTTAGAATAGTTTTAGTTAAGTTAACGTACTTAGTACGAAATACCTGTTTTTGAGCGAATGATTTCCATCTTTTGCGCAGCAATTGAGCGTGCTTTATCCGCACCAGCTTTTAAGATCTCTCTTACTTCATCTTGATTATTCTCAAAATACTCACGTTTTTCTCTGTAAGGTCTAAAGTATTCCCACATAACATCATGAAGATAGAGTTTAAAGTGCCCATATCCTTCACCAGGCGTACGATAACGTTCTTCAAAGGCTTCTAGTCCGTTTTGGTCTAAAAAGAGCTTAGCGAGGGCATATATATTACATGACTCAAACTCTTTTGGCTCTTCGAGTGGAGTGGTGTCAGTGACAATCTTTTTGATCACTTTTTGAATCTTTTTCTCTTCGCCAAAAATATTGATAGTGTTTCCATAAGATTTAGACATCTTTGCTCCATCAATACCAGGAACAGTAGCTACTTCGGCTTCGACTTGATGCTCGGGAAGCGTGAAGATATCACCATATTCATTGTTAAACTTTGTGGCGATATCTCTTGCCATCTCAACATGTTGGATCTGGTCTTTGCCTACAGGTACGATCTGCGTATCAAAAAGAATAATATCAGCCGCCATCAATACTGGGTATGAGAATAGAGAATGGTTTGCGCTTAGACCCTTGGCTACCTTGTCCTTATATGAATGTGCACGTTCTAGTAGACCCATAGATGTAAACTGTGAAAGTATCCAGTATAGCTCCAGAACTTCTTTTACATCAGACTGAACCCAAAACATAGTCTTTTCAGGGTTTATACCCAAGGCTAAAAAGTCTGTTGCTGCTTGCATAGTAAGCTTTGCAAGTTGGTCACCATCTTTAACTGATGTCATGGCGTGGTAGTTGGCGATAAAGGCATATACATTGTCTTGTTCTTGACGGTCTATCATCTTTTTGATAGAGCCGAAATAGTTTCCTATATGTAGATCACCTGAGGGTTGAATACCTGCTAATACTTTCACAAAAAGTCCTTATGCATAATTGGCGAAATTATAGTGAATTGTCGTATAATGCGAGCTTAGATAGATTTAAAAAGGAATGTTATGGAATATTATCTTTGGATAAAATGGTTTCACGTCATCTCAATGGTAGCGTGGTTTGCGGTACTTTTTTACATGCCAAGACTTTTTGTATATCATGCAGAAAATGCTGATAATGCAGACTTTATTAAGGTGATAAAGGTGATGGAACGTAAGATCTATTACGCGATAGGTGTTCCGTCATTTTGGGCAACACTTCTTTCAGGTATTGCTATGATAGCTCTAAATCCAGGTCTATTTCAAACAGGCGGCT
The DNA here is from genome assembly GCA_041559595.1 of Sulfurimonadaceae bacterium. Lineage (GTDB taxonomy): Bacteria > Campylobacterota > Campylobacteria > Campylobacterales > Sulfurimonadaceae. The sequence continues at coordinate 1,504 of JBFFDB010000111.1, read as the reverse complement.
GGTTACATGCTAAACTTACTTTAGCCGTAATCTTAATAGTATATTTCTTCTCAATGGGACGTTTTTACAAGAAGCTCTTAGTGGATGAGTGTGATAAAAGTGGAAAGTTCTTTCGTTATTATAATGAAGCACCGACGATTCTTTTGTTGTTAATCGTTGCTATGGTGATTGTAAAACCATTTTAAGAATAAGTCTTCTTGACTTTTGCTAATAGAGAGTTTATACTACTTTCATGAAAATTAAACTCTCAGCAATTTTTAGTATCATGGCATCTCTTATTATTGTTATGTCTATTGTTGAAGCACATGGTATCTCAGGTGTACAATTTGAGACGGCTATTGAGTCTGTTAGTGAACTTGAAAGTTTTGAAAGTGAATTAGTTGCTGATGTAGCTGATCATGTTAATACCTCCACCTTAATGGATAGGCAATACAAAGACTTATCGTTAAGTGATGATAACTTTGCCTGTTCCGTAGTTGCTCAGGATTTTTTTCGACCTCCACGTCTTGTATAGTGTTACCTAGACCTTTATTTAAAACCTAAATATTCTTGATAATCATAAGGAAAACTATGCTAAAAATATCTATTAGTACAACACTGCGCATTACATTTTTAATGACACTAACTCTTTTTGCTATGGGCTGTAGTCATTCTGCATCTGTGACACCGGTATCATCTGTTCAAAAAAAATTTACAAATGAATTTGATGTGAGCACGCTTAAAGATGTGATAATGAAAGCTGCTGAAAATAACAACTGGGATATTATAAGCCCGACATCTGAATCAATCAATTTAAAAAAGACGTATATTACAAAAAAACCGGCAATCTCAACCCTTCGAATAAAGCGTCGGTACAAAGATAAAGTGAAGAACGAAGTGTATGTTAATATTGATATAGATAAAAAATATTTTGCAATCAATTTATCACAGAGATCTGAACAATCATTGAAGAAGAGCCACCAGATTAAAAAATTTAATGCAGAGCTTGCAAACCTTGAAGATTCTATTTATCGAGAGCTAGCCCGCTATCTCTGATAATTATTGTAATTCATTTGCATTATGTTGAAAGTTTTGACCTGTCTTATCTGATTATGAAACGAAAGGATATGGCTGTCAAGCTGTAATGGTTATAACAGATGAACACAGTCTAAGTGATGATACACTCAACATTTCCAGATTTTCTATCACTGATAGAGATATCTGAATGTGAGGGTTGATTGTACTCGACATTCTCATCTAAAACATATAACTCATTTTCCTCAAAATGTTCTTTATTAGCTTGGTCAAAAGCTAAGTCCCAAACAATACAGTCGCTTATTGGACATGCCGCCTGACAAAGTGGCGACGCAGCATCACCTATACACTCTGAACAGGTTGCAGGGTCAACATAATAATAATTGTTATCCGTAGGATTGTTCTTTGCATTGACAATGGAACTTGTTGGACATTCTCCTAAACACACATCACATGAAATACATAGATCAGTAATACGAACAGCCATTTT
>JBFFDB010000110.1:0-3634 GCA_041559595.1 Sulfurimonadaceae bacterium | reverse complement strand
TTTGAGCACCAGGTTTAAACTTATGGATGCGCTGGTTACGTGAGCGTGTGCCTTCTGGAAAGATAGTGACTACACGGCCATCTGCTATACGGTCTTTACAATCTTTGATAAGTGAAACAAGAGATGTTCTACTATCACGCTGAAGTGGAATGTCATTAGGTAGTTTAACACCAAGGCCTAAGAAGGGTGCATCAAAAAGTTCTTGCTTCGCTACCCATGCAAGATCTGCTTTAGTAGAACTTTCCATCACAGGTATATCGATACCACTCTGGTGATTAACAATATACATTTTTGCTTCGGGGTCTTCTTTTCCAAAGATGTTGATTTTATAGCCTAAAAAACGACGAATAATATTAGAACTAAACTTAACACCAAAAGGCTTGGGCATCAGCTTGAAAAAGAAAATTAAATAGCAAACTGATAAGAAGATAATCGCAGCAGCATAATAAAATTTAATTATTGCAAAGATCTTCATTCTTAACCCATCCTATTTGATTGTTGTGTGTTCGTATTTTTGTAAAGTCTTGAGATGTTCCGAGCTCTTGTGTAGTGAAACGGAAGGCTGTTTGCTCAAATATAGTACCATTTTTCATTGGAAGTAGATAGAGGTTAACATCTTCTGTAACACATACATTTTTGATAGGTACGGCTAGTTTCGCAATAAAAAACAAAGGCGCAATAACAATAAGTAGGTACAGTTTCTTGCGTCTGTAGAAAAATAGGACTAGTCCCAGCGCTGACACAGTCCCTGCTAAAATCATCTTAGAACTAGCATGTGTATTTTGAGTTGGAGCAAGGTCCGTTTGTGTGCTCACTCTATCATTAACAACAATAATAGGGATGATAACATCTTGAAAACGACGTGTAGTTATATTAAAGTAAGAAAATTTCAGTTCGTTTAATTGCTTAGAAACAACTGCATAATAGGTAAAAGATGAATGTGGTAGATCTTCTTCATACTCGTCAATGCCTTCTTTAGTAGCAACTTCCAAAGAAAAATCCTCAAGATTTGCCATTTTAGCTTCAGCAGAAAAAACAATAATATTTTGTTGGTTGTCATATTGACTTGTTTTGTATTCAAGTATTTTGAACTCTTGGGCTAAGACAGATGAAAAATCTTTTTCTGGATTTAGACGTACGGTCTCGATTTTCTCGCCCGCTAGGTTTTCTTTTAGCTCTTCATCACTGTTTTTAAAGACCAAGGTAGTTGCAATATGAGGAGTCTTTACTTTTGAACCAGTGACTTGAAAATAGAAGGTATCATAGAAATAAGGAGGTTCGACCCTACGGATGGGGTCTTCAGAAAGTAGACTTAGTCCCTCAGCATTGCTAAATTTATAATTTAGACTTTGATACTCTTCTTGAGTCCAAAGAGATTTAATGGTAAGAGGGAATAACTGCCCCTTAAATAGTTTTTGAGGAAGTTCAAAATAGGATTGATATAAGAGTTTTGCTTCTATCTCTTCTTCTAGGTCTGAGACATTGGTATCACCAAAGGAGAGAACAACACTACAAAGAAGAGAGATAAAAAAGCGCATTTACGCGAAGAACCCTTCTAGCATCTTAACACCATCGTCTGAGCCAAGTATCGTCTCCATAGCACGCTCAGGGTGTGGCATAAGACCAAATACATTCTTTTGTGCATTACATACACCAGCAATAGAGTCAATTGAACCATTTGGATTAGAAATATTTCCAGCCTCATCACAATAATGAAGAAGTACTTGCTCGTTATCATATAACGATTTTCTTCCATCTTCATCTATGTAGTAGTTTCCATCATGGTGAGCAATTGGAATATTTACCACATCATTGATAGAAAGCTTACGTAAAAAGTCATTACTATTGTTGGCAACTTTTAGATGATGATGCTTTGAAAGAAAATGAAGACCTTCATTACGCTTTAGTGCACCAGGAAGTAGACCAGACTCTGTAAGTACTTGAAAGCCATTACAGATACCAAGAACCTTAGCACCCTTAGCAGCATGTTCACTTACGGCTTGCATTACAGGAGAAAAACGTGCGATAGCACCTGAACGAAGGTAATCACCATATGAAAATCCACCAGCAACAACAACAAGATCTGTGTCCGCATCGATTTTAGTCTCTTTATGCCAGATGATATTTACACTAGCGCCTAGTTTTTCAAAGGCATACTGTGTATCATATTCACAGTTAGTACCGGGAAATTGAACAACAGTTACTTTCATGAAATTAACTCGATTTCATAATCTTCGATAACTGTGTTTGCAAGAAGTGCTTCACACATCTCAGTTACTTCTTTCTTTGCCTTAGCTTCATCTGTAGAAGTAAGCTCTAAAATGATCTGTTTACCTACACGCACGTCTGATACGCCCTCAAATTTTAGTGAATCAAGAGCATGGTGTACTGCTTTACCTTGAGAGTCTAGTACGCCTGCTTTTAGTGAGATGTTTACGATTGCTTTCATTCTTTTCCTTAATTAATCTATGTTTGTTGTATAGGAACTATTTTCCTAAATTTTCTAGCACTTGTTCATAAGTGGTTATGCATCCACCTAAACCTTTACGAAATCTATTTTTGAGTTTAGTGCCCCTTCATGATTTGTAATGCTTTAGTAATACCAACAGCTTCTTTCAGTTGTAAATCTTTGTTTAGATCTTCTTCTGTGATGATATTCTTGTCTTTTTTCTCTTCCACCTTTGGCTTTTTACCATCTACTTTTTCTAATTCGCTTTCAAGGTGCTTTTTAAGATCAGCTTCTTTGATGCTGTAACTATTTTCGTAGTTTTTAACCTCACCTAGATGCACAGTGACATCAGGCTTAACACCAACTGCTTGAATTGTTCTTCCACTAGGAAGGTAGTATCTCGCAATTGTAAGTTTAATTGCTTCTGTTTCTGTAATAGGTAGAATAACTTGAACAGAACCCTTACCAAAAGTGTTCTCTCCAATAATCACTGCACGTTTGTGATCTTGAAGTGCGCCAGATACGATTTCAGAAGCTGAAGCAGAACCTTCATTAACAAGAACAACAATTGGTGCATCTTTGTAAGTGCCTGAACGTGTTGCTGAGTAAACCTTGTTCTCACTATCATCTCTGCCTTTTTGTGAAACGATAACACCCTCATCAACAAACAGATCTACGAGACCAACGGCCTGATCCAAAAGACCACCTGGATTGTTTCTCAGATCAAGGATGATTCCCTTGTTCTTATTAGACGTCTTCTTTAGTTCTTTTTCTATTCCATCGACAACTTTTTTATCAAAACTAGTGACACGAAGATACAAGATGTCTTCACCGATATTTTTTGCATAGACAGATTGGATTTTAATAATATCGCGAATAATATCAATACTTAATGGCTTTGTTTCGCTTTTGCGAACAATGGTCAAATTGATCGGTGTGCCCTTTTTACCGCGCATAATGTTAACGGCATCATCAATAGTCATATTAAGAGTAGATTTTTCATTGATTTTTAAAATAATATCAGAAGCTTTTAGTCCAGCTTTATCAGCTGGTGTTCCTTCAATAGGAGCGATTACAGTGAGTGCACCATCTTTAATACCAACGGTGATTCCAAGTCCACCGAACTCTCCATCAGTCTGGATTCGCATGCTCTCAAAATGTTTTGCATTTAAAAACGTTGAATGG
>JBFFDB010000109.1:0-3643 GCA_041559595.1 Sulfurimonadaceae bacterium | reverse complement strand
TTGACTGTTCAAAAACGATATCTGTTACCGTATACACATCACCTTCATAAATTGAATATGACATATCAGCTATATATTGATTAAAATCAACACGGACAAAGGGGTCATCCACCTTAGCATCAAGATACCCGTACTGCATGTACATATCTCTGATACGTAAAGGATCATACTGAAGCTCAGTTAATTTCATCTCGCCGTTATTACGTCCCCAGAACCAGCCCATGAATTGATGTTCTTTATTCGCAATAGTCTCATCAAAGTCTTTACCATCAAAAGCACTCATCCCTTCAAACGAAAGGGTGTTGATAACAATATTTTCGCCTTTATTGACTTTAAAAAGAAGTTCTATACTTCCATTATCAACTGTTTTTGTCTCTGTTTCAACAATGGTATCTATATAACCTTCTTGAGCAATCGCTTCAATAAGTCTCTTTTTAGCAGCGTCAAGTTTACTTTCATCATATAAAGAACCTTTTTTTAGTCCTAAAAGCTCACTGTTTTCAACTTCATCACCCTGACCATATCCATCGATCTCTATACGAGAGATAACCGACTTTTCTTGAAAATGATAAATTACAACACCATTTTTCTCAGTAACGTATATATCTGTAAAATATCCAAAATCATAGAAATTTTTAATTGACTTATCAATCTTTTTCTCTGATAAGAGATCATTTACTTCAAAATTAAGGCTTTCGAGCGCTACAGCTTCAGAAAGGTGGACTAAACCATCAAACTGTATATCTTTAACCATTTTGGCTTGCAAAAGACTGATTGATAAAAACAGTGCCAAAAATAAAATTTTCATTGATAACCTTTAAAACTAAAACTATTTATATTTATTAAGGTCATGAGTGTATCTTCTATGGGGTTAAAGTACAGTAAAAGTGTAGTGAATTTGATAAAAGAGGTGTAGGTAGTTTATATCTGTCACCTTTTTATACTTTAGTAAAATTATAGAATACTTTTTCGTTTTTCAGGTCTATCTTCTAGCTTTGGCGGAGCCTTACGAGTATCACATGCTTCGCTACATATTTGCATCAATGGTAGAACTAAATCAATATCTACACCTTCATCTTCTAAGCTATCTGCTAACCAATAGGTTGTATCAGCACAGTTAATGTTATCTGCATATCGTTTTCTCACACATAAGGATGCTACTTCTTCTAATAAAGCATCTCTTTCTTCTTCTTCCATCTTATCAAAATGCTCTTTTGTATATGAGATATTACTAAGTGAAAATTTAAGATCATCTTGGTGCTTAAACCAATACATGGCCTCGCTTCCAAAGAAAAAAGTAAATGCGAAAAAGAATAATACTATTGTTGTAAGTTTTCCAAAATCCAAACTGCCCATTTTATTTCCTTGTTCTACTATATCGTTTATATCTGATAATTTTTATGAATTGTAATATTATAGTGTAAATAGAAAAGAAATTGATATAGATTATAAGAAAGTACTTGAGAAAAATCAGTGAGGCAGTTATGTAAAAAGAAGATTAAGGAAGCAAGCACGCAAAAGCGTCTTACTTCTCTAGACCATTTCCATAATGCTTGAACAGGTATTCTGTTACAAAAGCAGCATCTTCCGTAGTCATTGGTGCCTTAAAGTGTATAATCATCTTATCCACTTTTTTCTTCCAATATGCCTTAGACTGAGGTCCCTGATTAATGACATAACCAAAAGAGTGACATGTCAAACATTGAGATAAAACAACATCAAAGTGTTCACCCATCTTAACTTCATAAGGAATATAAGGGACTTCGATTGCCTTATTTACTTCTGCCGCATTAATCGACAGTACTGTTAGCATTGCTAATATTAGTTGTTTCATCATTATATTACCTCTATCGTAACTTCATCTACGCCATTATACTTGTATCCACCGTGGTTCCATTTAATATCTGCAGCCATTGGTTGTTCTTCACCCGCTTTATTGATAGCTTTAGACATAATCTTTTGCTGACCAAACTTGCTTGGTTTAAATGTATAACGGAATTCTCTAAATGAGTAACGACCTAGTTTATCGTTTCCTAGGATAGCTTCTTCCCATGTCTTACCCTCATCTACCGAGACAAGTACTGAACGGATACCCTTACCTTCATCATAAGCAACACCACGAACCGTCATATGGGAGTTATTATGTACTTTCGTACCATTTGTTGGGTAACCAATCATTGACTTTACATTCATCTTATCAATTGGTTTTGTTGGAACATGTTCACCCGGTGTTTCACATTCACAATCATTATCAGGGATACGATATGCTACATCCATAAAGAAAAGCTTCTGATATGATGTTGTTAATGTCAGGTTAGAAAGCATCTTAACCCATGAATCCGAATAATGTCCAGGAATAATCAGACGTGTTGGAAAACCATTTAAGTACGGTAGTTCTTCTCCATTCATCTCATAAGCAATAATAACATGGTCATCCAACTCATGAATATTCATTTCACGTACAAAATTTGGTGTTTCATAATATGCAGCATTATCAAGACCATTAAAGCCAATCCACTCTGCATCTTTTTTGATACCAGCACGTTCTAGAACATCACGTAAACGAGCACCTTTCCATGTCGCATTTCCAACAGCACCATTACCCCACTGGATACCACCAGCAGTTGGAGAAAATGCTGAACGACCATTTCCACCACATTGGAGTACAGCCGTTACTTCTACCGGTTCAAATTCAGATTTTAGCTCATCTAACGTAAAAGAAAGTTCATTCTCAACTTCTCCGTTTACCTTCAAACGATAATCTTTAAGATCTACATGTGTAGGGATCTCTGGCATGTGCCAACGAACAAAAAACTGATCATTAGGTGTTAATGCTTGTGCGAACACATCTCTAGGTGATTCTAAAAGAGGTGGTCTGTCAGAATAAGTAATGAGTGGTCTCTTCTGTGGGAAAGCAACAGTTGATACTGCACGGTTGTCAATAGGCTGTGAAGCAGCCTCTAGTGAACTACCAATAGCAGCAGCCCCAGCAACTGCTAATGATTTCTTGAAAAAATCTCGTCTTTGCATGATCTCTTCCTTATATATTTTAAAGTGTGAAATAATAACATAAATAGACTATTCAAGAAAATTAAATTATAATGATATAATATTCAAAAAAAGTTACTTTAAGGTGGTTAATGTTTTCTCTTCGACAGATAGAACTTTTTATTGCAGTATCGCAGTCACGCACGTTGATAGAGGTTGCCAATCAATACAAGATGAGCCAGTCTGCTATTTCTATGGCACTTAAAGAATTAGAAAATCATTTGGATGAAAAACTCTTTGAACGTGTGGGTAAAAAACTAGTATTAAATGAAAGAGGACGTCTTTTTTTAAAAGAAGTCCAACCCCTCTTTCTTCAACTTAAAGGACTTTATCAAAAATTCACCCAGAATCATTTGCATGGAGAGATTAATATTGGAGCAAGTCTTACAACTGCGCATTACATCATGCCGCAACTCATGACGAGTTACATGAACAAACGTCCAGAAGTCACAATCAATCTAAAAATGGCAAATACACAAGATATTGTCAGCTTGGCTGAAAATGGAGATATTGATCTTGGTTTTATTGAAGGAAGTACACAATCTTCATCGGTAAGTCAACAGATCGTTGCTCCGGATGAACTTATCGTTGTCAG
>JBFFDB010000108.1:0-3645 GCA_041559595.1 Sulfurimonadaceae bacterium | reverse complement strand
TCCCAATAATCAAGGCCAGCTCTTCTAACTGCTTTTTCATCAATATCAAAGCCTATTGGCTTAATAAGGTGTAATGTTGTTCCCGAGTTTACACAAAGGCGGCCAATCGCTCCTGTATTATTTGGAATTTGTGGATGAACGAGTACAAGATTTAACATTAGAAAATCACCGTTTTATTTTTATGGACAAAGATTCTATCTTCCAGTGCAAGCTTCAACGCACGTGAGAGTGTTATCTTTTCTACATCACGGCCAGAACGTTGCATATCTTTCCAACTATGGTCATGACTCACATTAATTACATCCTGAGAGATGATAGGGCCTTCGTCTAAATCGTTATTTACGAAGTGTGCAGTAGCACCAATAATCTTTACTCCGCGCTCATGTGCTTGTTTATATGGGTTTGCACCAATAAATGCAGGTAAGAAAGAGTGGTGAATATTAATAATCTTGTCTTTGTATGTCTCAACAAAATGAGGTGTTAAAATACGCATATATTTTGCAAGTACGATATAGTCAATATTCTCAAACTGGTTTAAGCACTCAATGACCTGACGTTCATGCGTATCTCTATCAAGACCATCATGAGAAACACAGTGGTAGGGAATATCAAACTTCTTTACGAGTGGTTCTAAAAGATCATAATTAGAAACAACACCAATGATATTCGCATCTAACTCCCCTGCTTCGTATCGAATCAGGATATCACCTAAACAGTGAGACTCCTTAGTGACCATTAAAACAATATTCTTTTTACGAGGCGACACAACAGTAAAATTTATCTCATCGTTTAATACACTACTGAGTTTTTCATTCAAGGTTGTTTCATCAATATCACCTTCTACAACACTTCGCATAAAGAACTTTTCATTGTCACTATCAACAAATTCATGATTAGATAAAATGTTTAATTCAAGATCAAAAAAAAGCTTTGAGGTCGTATAGACTAAACCTTTTTTGTCTGTACAGTCTATAAGTATACGGTATTGCTTCATTTTTTGATTTCTTTAATGCGGGTTTCAATAGAAGATAGAAGGTACTCTAAAAAGTTCAACGTCAAATCAACCTTGGCTTCAATATTAGCATTATTAGGTGATTGAAATCCCTCAAATAATACATGTATACGCTCGCGCATATTTTCCAAAAAAACAGTTTCATTATGTCCAGATTCTATTTGCACTGAAGAGGCCGAAACTTCTTCTTGTTGTGGTGCTTCGATAGGCTCACTTTTTGTGTGTTCTAGCTCTTCAAGAGTAGAAAGGATGACATCTTTTAATTCCATAGCTTTAACAACCACCTTTCAAATTCATTAAACTCAATAGGGTCTTCCATTTTGATAAAAAACTCTTTCATCTGCTCGTTGCAGCCAAGAAATTTTTTACGCATGCCACTAAGACGGCGTATCGCTATCTTAGCATCTGCATTTTTAGGATCTTTTTTCAAGATCTCTTGGTAAATTTCCAAGGCCTCTTCTTTAAGACCTTGCAACTCGTAAATATTTGCGAGTGTTAGTGTTTGCATTGCGCCGTGTAGTTAGCGATGATAGAACCCATCTCAGAAGTAGAACATACTTCTTTGGCATCAAACATACTGATGTCCTTAGTGCGGTAACCTTCACTTAGTGCCTTAGCGATTGCCGCATCAATCTTATCAGCAGCAGACACTTCATTAAGAGCATAACGTAACATCATCGAAGCAGAAGCGATTGTTGCAATTGGATTAGCAATTCCTTGACCAGCAATATCTGGTGCAGAACCGTGAATTGGCTCATATACACCGACCTTGTTTCCAACAGAAGCTGAAGGCAGAAGACCAATTGAACCAGACAGCATAGATGCCTCATCACTTAAAATGTCACCGAAGATATTTCCAGTCAACAAAACGTCAAACTGCTTAGGATCACGAATAAGTTGCATTGCAGCATTATCTACATACATATGAGAAAGTTGGACTTCTGGATACTCTTTAGCAACCTCTTCTACTTCTTCTCTCCATAATTGAGAAACGTCAAGTACATTTGCCTTATCAATAGAACAAACACGCTTGTCACGTTCCATTGCTGATTTGAATGCAACATGAGCGATACGGTTGATCTCAGAACGAGTGTATACCATTGTATTCCACCCTTTGTCTTCATCACGTCCTTTGGGCTCACCGAAATAGATACCACCAATAAGTTCACGTACGACCATAAGATCTACACCCTTGATGATTTCCGGCTTTAAAGAACTTGCATTGATCAATTCGTCATATACCATAGCAGGACGCAAGTTAGCAAATACACCCAACTCTTTTCTAAAACGTAAAAGTCCTGACTCAGGACGTTTTTCGCGTGGAAGCGTGTCCCACTTTTCACCGCCGATAGCACCGAAAAGAACGGCATCGCTTTCCATAGCAGTTGTAATAGTCTCTTGAGGTAGAGGATCTCCATGAACATCATAAGCAATACCACCCATAAGCACTTCTTTGTACTTAAGCTCAAAACCTTCACTTGAAGCAACAGCATCTAAAACTTTTACTGCTTCATCAATGATTTCTGGACCAATTCCATCACCCTTTATGAGTGCGATTTTATATGTTGACATTATTTAGTTCCTTCTACTTCTTGCTTTGCAAAATTCATTAGTCCACCTGCTGCAATAAGTTCTTGCATGAAAGGTGGAATTGGTGTGAAATCATACGTTTTATTAGTACTAAGATTAGTGATCGTGCCAGCATCCATATCTATCTTAATGCTTTGACCTTCTGTGATCTCAGCACTTTCAGGCAATTCAAAAATCGGAAGTCCCATATTAAAAGCATTTCTATAGAAAATACGCGCAAATGTTGGTGCTATGACAGCAGCAACACCAGCAGCTTTTAGAGCAATAGGTGCGTGTTCGCGTGAAGAGCCACAACCAAAGTTGTCACCTGCAACGATTATATCGCCTGCTTGCATTTTAGAAACAAATTCTGGATCAGCATCTTCCATAACGTGTTTAGCCAGTTCTTCGGGAACAGAAGTATTTAAATATCTAGCAGCAATAATAAGATCAGTGTCTATATCCTTGCCAAAGTTCCAGACTTTACCTTCGATAGTTTGCATTATAAATCCTACATATAGATTCTTCAAAGTTTGAAGTTTCTAGTATTATTTTTTGTTTAACGAAAGTTTAACTTCATTAAAATTTTTGTGATTTTAGCAAAACTGAGGTTTAAAAGAGTTTAAAAAAGAAGACGCTACTATTAATATTAACTAATAGTAGCTTGATTAAGGCGTTGTTAACGCTTTAGATTAACCACTGTTTGAAGCATTTCATCAGAAGTCGTAATTGCTTTTGAATCAGCTTCGTAAGCTCTTTGCCCCGTAATAAGTTCAGTAAGTTCAACAACAAGTTGAACATTAGATAGCTCAACAAAGCCCTGACGCAATGGACCGAGACCGTTAAGCCCGGGAGTGTCTTCAATAGGAACACCTGAAGCTTCCGTTTCAAGATACAAGGTATCTCCTAAGGAGTGCAAACCGGCTGGATTGATAAAGTTGTTTGTTGTGATTTGACCGATCTGTGTTGCCTGTGTCTGTCCAGGTTGAATAACACTTACAATACCATCCGTTCCAATATTAATATCAGTAGCATCATCAGGTACAACAATTTCTGGTATAAGC
>JBFFDB010000107.1:0-3720 GCA_041559595.1 Sulfurimonadaceae bacterium | reverse complement strand
TGACCCTCACCACCAATATATGAAATTACTTCAAAACCAGAAGTTAAACGAACCTTAGCTACTTTACGTAGAGCCGAGTTTGGTTTCTTTGGTGTTGTTGTATACACACGAGTACATACACCACGACGTTGCGGGCATGATACTAGAGCAGCAGATTTTGACTTCTTAACTACTCTTTTGCGTCCGTTACGGACCAGTTGATTAATAGTAGGCACTATAATCTCCTTTTCAAAATGTTCCAGTAGAATTTTCCAAAATTTTCTTAGCGAAAACTAGGGATTACCAAATGGTGCGAAATATTAGCTGAATATTGTTTAAGATACGCTTTATTTTTATAAGAAGTTTTGATTATAGATCTGTGGTGTGAAATGACGAATCGCAAGTAAGGTTTAAAACCTTTAGAGTGTTAGTAGTTTGAACTCCCAATGGAAAAGTTTCCATTAGGATGTAAAAGTGAAAAAGCTTACGCTTCTTCAGTTTCGAGAACGATCTCTTGATTATTATAGATACCTGTTCCAACCGGAATAGTTCTACCGATAATAACGTTTTCTTTAAGATCTGTAAGATCATCGATCTTAGCTGAAACAACTGCTTCAGTAAGTACCTTAGTTGTATCTTGGAAAGATGCAGCTGAGATGATAGAGTCAGCAGATACTGCAGCACGTGTAATACCAACAAGGAATGGCTCAGCAATCGCTGGTTGACCACCAAGACGCATGATCTTTTGGTTTTCCTCTTTGAATTTCTTCTGAGAAATAAGATCACCTTGAATAAATTTCGTATCACCTGAATCAACAATCTTGATCTGACGTAGCATTTGAGTAAAGATAACCTCAATATGCTTATCCGCAATATTTACCCCTTGACGACGGTAAACTTGCTGAACTTCTGATACTAGGTAGTTATAAAGTGCCTTAACACCCATAATACGTAGAAGCTCGTGTGATGAGATATGACCATCAGTCAGACGCTCACCAGCGTGTACAAACTCGCCCGTCGTTACTTGTGCTGTTAATTGCTTATCAACAAAGTACTCTTTGATGATGCCATTGTCAGAACTAATGATTAGACGTTGTTTACCACGTAATGGCTTACCAAAACTAACAACACCATCAACTTCAGCGATAAGTGCGATAGACTTCGGACGACGTGCTTCAAATAGTTCAGATACACGTGGAAGACCACCGGTAATATCTGATGATTTTTGAAGTGCTTTAGGTGTCTTAGCAAGAATATCAGCGACCTTCACTTCAGCACCATTTTGAGCATAAACCGCAGTTTTTTGCTCTACTTGGTAACGAATAAGTTCACCATTTTCTGTTGCAAGCACGATAGTCGGCTTGTATTCAGAAGAGATATGCTCATTAATCATAAGACGTGTTTGACCTGTTAATTCGTCAAACTGCTCAGATGCAGTTACACCTGGGATAATATCTTCAAAACTAACTGTACCGTTTGCTTCAGAGATCGTAGGATTAGAGTACGGATCCCATTCTGCAATAGCAGTTTGTTCAGCAGCAGCTGGCGATGCAAGAAGTGTAGATTTCTCTATCTCTGCATTATCATCTACTTCGATCACAGAGCCACGTGCGATATAGTGACGAATCGCTTCACGTTCTTCAGAATCAACTACAACAGCGAAAAGACCTTTCTCTTCAACCTTGTAACCTTTTTTGATCTCTTCATGACGCTCTAAGTAATCACCCTTAAGAAGGAAATATTTAACCTTTCCATTCTCTTGTGCAGTTATCTTTTGTGTGATTGGCTCACCATCTTTAACAAGAAGCTCTGACGCATAAGGAATACGGTTTGGAACATTCCAACCATCTTTAATTGTCTCAACAATAGACTCGTCTGCTTTAATATCTGTACCATTTTCGTATGGAAGATAGAATTTACCTTCGATCTTACCAGATACACCCGCAAGTTCATTAGGTTTTGCAACTTCTTTCTTACGTAATGTATAACGAGTAGTCTCTTTTGCACCCACAACAGATACAAGGATCTCATCATGGATAGTTTGAATCTCAATCTTTCCATCAAATGGTGCTTTGATCTTAGGCTCAACAAGAAGTACTGCAGCATTACGACGGTTAGCAACGATCTGCTTCTTCTCTTTAGACAGGTATGTCTTAAGGTTGTAGTAACGGATGAAACCTTCTTTAGTTGCGATAACTTGACGTTCCTCACGAGTACTAGACGCCGTACCACCAACGTGGAATGTACGTAGAGTAAGCTGAGTACCTGGCTCACCAATAGACTGAGCTGCAATAATACCAACAGCCTCACCCTTCTTGACAAGTTCACCATGACCAAGATCAAGACCGTAACAAAGTGCACAAATACCGTCTTCAGCCTTACATGTTGTCGGAGTTCTGATATGAAGTGACTTGATACCTGCTTCGTGAATAACAGCAGCCATCTCTTCATCGATCAACTCACCCTCAGCAAATAGAATCTCATTTGTGATCGGGTCAATTGCATCTTCTGCAAGTACACGACCTTCAACACGGTCAGCAAGTGGCTCAATAAGCTCATTACCAATAGAGATATCAGTGATTTCGATACCTTCGTGAGTACCACAATCGTCCATAACGACTTTAACGTTTTGAGCAACATCAACAAGCTTACGAGTAAGGTAACCCGCATTCGCTGTTTTAAGTGCCGTATCCGCAAGACCTTTACGCGCACCGTGAGTAGAAATAAAGTACTCAAGTACGTTTAGACCCTCTTTAAAGTTTGACGTAATAGGTGTTTCAATAATCGAACCATCCGGTTTAGCCATAAGACCACGCATACCAGCAAGCTGACGAATCTGTGCAGCAGAACCACGCGCACCAGAATCGGCCATCATGTAGATAGAGTTGAAACCATCTTTATCTTCTTCAACAAGTTTCATCATTCCACCCGCTAGAGTGTTGTTTGTATCTGTCCAAACATCGATAATCTTATTGTAACGTTCTTGTTCCGTTAAAAGACCAGCATCAAATTGCTTCTGGATCTCTTTAACCTTATGCTTAGACTCAGCAACTCTAGCACCCTTCTCTTCTGGGATAATAATATCCGCAGCAGAGATAGAAACACCCGCTTCCGTTGCTTGTTGGAAACCAAGGTCTTTAAGACGGTCTAGGAAAGAAGCAGTAACCGCAATACCACCATGCTTGTTAACATAATCAACAATAGCATTAATTACTTTCTTCTTCATGTTCTGATTCCACATCTCAACAGGAACGAAGTCCGGTAGAATTGCTTTGATCAGCATACGTCCCGCAGTTGTATAGATCATACGACCATCAACGCGTGTACGGATCTTCGCGTGTAAATCAAGTGCACCATGCTGTAAAGCAATCTTTACTTCATCTACATTTGCGAAAAGCTTATTAGAACCCTTAACGCCATTTTTCTCTAAAGAAACATAATAGATACCAAGTACCATATCCTGTGAAGGTGTAGCGATTGCCTTACCTGACGCAGGAAGAAGAATGTTCATAGAAGAAAGCATCAATACCTTAGCTTCAGCAATTGCTTCTGAAGACAATGGAATATGAACTGCCATCTGATCCCCATCGAAATCCGCATTAAATGCCGCACAAACAAGAGGGTGAAGCTGAATAGCTTTTCCATCAATCAATTTCGGGTGAAATGCCTGAATTGAAAGTTTGTGAAGTGTCGGTGCACGGTTAAGAAGGATTGGATATCCATCAACGATCTCAGATAGAC
>JBFFDB010000106.1:0-3724 GCA_041559595.1 Sulfurimonadaceae bacterium | reverse complement strand
GCAATCTATTTAGCAAAGCGTTTTGAAGAGAGTTTCAAGCTTATTACTCCAGGACTTATCTTTGAAGAGATGGGTGTTGAATATATCGGTCCTGTGGATGGGCACAATACAAGTTCACTCATGGAAACATTAGAGATCGCTAAAAACCTTGGAAAGCCTGTTATTGTCCATGCTCAAACACTTAAAGGCAAAGGGTATGATCTTGCTGAAGGACATCATGAACACTGGCATGGTGTCTCACCCTTTGATATTTCTGACGGAAAAGCAAGTAAGAAGTCAGCTGGAAAAGCAGCGACAAAAGTGTACACTGAAAAACTTTTAGAGCTAGCACGGCGTGATGAAAAAGTAGTTGGAGTAACGGCGGCTATGCCAAGTGGAACAGGTCTACGTGAACTACTTGATGAATTTCCAACACGTTTTTGGGATGTTGGTATTGCGGAGCAACATGCAGTAACATCTATGGGACCCTTAGCTAAAGAAGGGTTTAAACCATTTTGTACGATTTATTCGACTTTCTTACAGCGTGGGTATGATCAAGTCATTCATGATGTTTGTTTGATGGACCTACCTGTTGTTTTTGCTCTGGATAGAGCAGGAATAGTAGGGGAAGATGGAGAAACGCATCAGGGTGTGTTTGATATCTCTTTTTTAAGGGCTATTCCAAACATGACGTTATTTGCTCCACGTAATGAAAATGATATGCATGCAGCAATGGACTTTGCTTATAAGTATCAAAGCCCATGTTCACTTCGTTATCCTCGCGGTGCTTTCTTAGATGAGGGTGATGAAGAGGCTAAGCCTTTTGTACTTGGAAAGTCGCAGATGCTTCAGGACTCTTCTAATAATATCCTTTTTATTGGTTATGGTAATGGGGTAGGGCGTGCAAAGCAGACGGCTGAGCTTATGGATGAAGAGATAGCTATACTTGACCTTCGTTTTGTTAAACCGCTTGATGAAGAAATGTTACGTGAATGTGCTAAGAATTACACGCATTGGTATGTTTTCTCTGACTCTGCTAAGATGGGTGGAGTTGCTTCGGCTATCTTAGAATTCTTGGCAGAAGATAGCATCACTGGAGTTAAACTAAAGTCTTTTGAATATGAGGATGATTTTATTACTCATGGGAATACTAAACTTGTTGAGGAGTCTTTGGGACTTCTTCCTGCGCAGTTGGTTGAAAAAGTTAAGGCTAGCTTTTCTAAATAGTTTTAACTTTTTTGTTTTAGAGTAGATATCTGTAAGAAATAAAAGTTAGAAGTTAAAAGAAGAAAGAATAAAAGGGGGAAGCCCCTTTTATGAAGTAAAGAAAAGGAAACCTTACAGGTCACCCTCGTGCTTACCAAGATACTCAGCAACACCATCAGTTGTTGGCTTCATACCTTCATCACCTTTGTTCCAACCAGCAGCACATACTTCACCGTTTTCGTTAGTGAAAAGCATTGCGTCTACCATACGGATCATTTCATCAATGTTACGCCCAAGTGGAAGGTCATTGATTACAGCGTGACGGATAGTACCATCTTTGTCAATTAGGAATGATCCACGTAGAGCAACACCACCATCAAGAAGTACATCGTATGCTTTAGCGATCTCTTTTGTAAGGTCAGCTACTAATGGATATTTGACTTGACCAATACCACCTTCGTTTACTGGAGTGTTCTTCCATGCAAAGTGAGAAAACTGTGAATCAACAGAAACACCGATTACATTGATACCACGGTCTTTGAACTCTTGTAGTCTGTGATCAAATGCAATGATTTCAGATGGACATACGAATGTAAAGTCAAGTGGATAAAAGTATAAAACTGTACCGTTTTCACCAAAGTTTTCATATAGGTTAAAATTGTCAACGATTTCGTTATTGCCAAGCACTGTTGTTGCTGTAAAGTCTGGAGCTTTTTTTGTTACTAACATGGATATTTCCTTTAAATTATTGTTTCAGGATTTTAGCACAAAAAACTAAAGTTAAAATCAGGCAAATATATAAGCAATTAAATTAAGAATATATTTAATCTAAATGTAACGAAGGCACTTTCCTCATTGCGCTATAATGCCAAGATATTTACAAAAAGGACTTATCGATGACTAAAGAGTATTTATTTACTTCCGAGTCTGTAACGGAAGGACATCCGGATAAGATGGCAGATCAGATTTCTGATGCGATTTTAGACTATATTATAGAACGTGATCCGGATGCACGTGTGGCTTGTGAGACTATGGTTTCTAATGGTTTTTGTATGATCTCAGGAGAGATGAAAACCTCGGCTTATGCTCCGATTCAAGATATCGCGAGAAACGTAATACGTGAGATCGGTTATACTGATGCTACGTATGGCTTTGATTATAGAGCTGCTGCGGTACTTAATGGCTTAGGTGAACAATCTCCTGATATTAACCAAGGAGTTGACCAAGCTGACGGTCAGATTGGTGCAGGTGACCAAGGTCTAATGTTCGGTTACGCATGTAATGAAACATCTTCACTTATGCCTCTTCCTATCTATTTAGCGCATAAATTGACGATGCGTTTAGCTCAGGTGAGAAAAGACGGGATTATCTCATATCTGCGTCCTGATGGCAAAGCTCAGGTAACTATTAAGTATGTGGATGGAAAACCAGTAGGTGTTGACACTATTGTTGTTTCTACTCAACATGCTCCAGATGTTTCTCAAGCTCAATTAAAAGAAGATGTTATTGAAGAAGTCATTAAAGCGGTCATTCCTAAGCGCCTATTAGATGATGATGTCAAGTATCATATCAATCCGACAGGAAAGTTTGTTATTGGCGGACCTCAAGGTGATGCAGGTCTTATTGGACGTAAGATTATTGTTGATACTTATGGTGGTTCGTGTCCTCATGGAGGGGGCGCTTTTTCTGGAAAGGATCCAACCAAGGTAGACCGTTCAGCTGCTTACGCCGCTCGTCACATTGCTAAAAACCTTGTAGCCGCAGGAGCCTGTGATAAGGTCACGATACAATTATCATATGCCATCGGTGTTGTTCAACCAGTTTCTATTATGGTGGATACAGATAATACGGCTAAAGTAGATGAAGAAAAGATACAAGAATGTGTAAAAGAGTTATTTGATTTAAGTCCAAAAGGAATTATAAAAAGCTTGGATCTATTGCGTCCAATTTATCGAAGAACTGCTTCCTATGGTCATTTTGGACGAGAAGAAGACCTTTTTTCTTGGGAAAAAACAGATAGGGTAGGTGAGATAAAAAGTTACTTAGGGCTTGATGACTAAAAGTTAAGCACAAATTTTTGTAAATATTAAATTTATTTTGATATAGTAACACTTACATTTTAACTTAGGAGAAATAATATGGCAGTAATTATTGGAGATACTTGTATCAACTGTGCAGCATGTATTGACGAATGTCCAGTAGAGGCAATCGTTGATGAGGACGATAACCCAACAGGTGAGGAACTTTACTACGTTTATCCAGATAAATGTGTAGAGTGTGTTGATCACCATGATGAGCCAGCATGTGCTACAGCTTGTCCAACTGAAGGATGTATTACTTGGGATATGGCATATACGCCAGAGAACAAAGAATTCTTTGCTGGTGGAAACTATGTAGATGGTCTAAACTATGTAATGCAAGATGCTGATGCAGTAATGCCATTCCGTAGCGACATCTCTGATGATGATCGTAAAAACCGCGAGAACGTTGTAGACTAATTCTTCAACACTTCTTGTTACTTGAAATCCCAACTTTGGGG
>JBFFDB010000105.1:0-3768 GCA_041559595.1 Sulfurimonadaceae bacterium | reverse complement strand
TGCTGCAAGGGATGCGAGTATTGATTCATGGAACACTCCTTTAAGCTACCAGCCGGTTCATGCTTGTTTTAAAGCCTTAGAAATCCCACCTTATTACCAAGAGATCACATTTTTGGATGTACTAGTAAACTACTGGGGATGGATTCTATTTTATCTTTTTGGTGCTGTTGCTGGTCTAAGTATGCTTATCTATCAAATACGTCTTACTTCCTATCTTAGAGAGACACAAGATGAGCTTGTCCAAGTTGAAAAAATGGCCTCACTAGGGCGTTTGGTTGCAGGTATAGCACATGAGGTAAATACACCTATTGGCATTGGCGTAACGGCAGCCTCACATCTTAAAAAAGAGATAAAAGACTTTAATTCACATTACAAAAATGAGACCTTGACACAAAGTACATTTGAGTCTTTTGTCGAGACAACTGTTCAAAGCAGTGATATTATTTTGAATAATCTTGAGCGTGCTGCGCACATGATTCAAAATTTCAAACAAGTATCTGTTGACCAAACGAGTGACAGTACCAGAGAATTTTTCTTAAAAGAGTACTTAGAGAGTGTTATCATAAATTTAAAACCAACACTGAGACAACATAAGCACACTATAGATATCATCTGTCCACCTACACTCGTACTTGATTCCACTCCAGGTGTCTTTTATCAGATCTTTTCTAACCTTATCATGAACTCTATTATTCATGGGTTTGAGAATAAGGAAGAAGGTCATATCACTATAACCGTACAGTTTAACAAAAAAGACGAGATAGAGATCATCTACAAGGATAATGGAAAAGGAATGAGCCGTGATGCTATTTCAAAGGTCTTTGATCCTTTTTACACCACTAAACGCTCTTCAGGTGGAAGTGGTTTAGGAACACATATTATCTATAACCTTGTCACACAAAAACTTAATGGAGCGATATCTGCTCAGTCGCATGAGGGTAAAGATATGGTATTTACAATGAATTTAAAGGTATCTGCACATGTTTAAAAATGGAAAACTTACATTTAAAAATGAGAATGCTAAAACGGTATCTACTCATAAAAAACGTGTTTGGAATGTACTTATTGTTGATGACGAACCTGATATTCATGATGTCACCAAACTTGCTCTGGCTGGTTTTGAGTTTGAGAAGAAGAAATGTCATTTCATCTCAGCTTATTCAGCTCAAGAAGCGAAAGAGATTTTAGAGACAACACCTAATATTGCCTTAGCCCTTGTAGATGTTGTAATGGAAACAGATAATGCTGGACTGGACCTTGTTACTTATATACGAAATGAATTAGAGAACCATCTTATTCGTGTAATCTTACGTACAGGGCAACCCGGTCAAGCACCAGAAGAAAAAGTAATTTATGATTATGATATTAATGATTATAAGGCAAAGAGCGAACTCACTACGCAAAAACTTTATACCTCAATATTAACAAGTCTACGCACCTATAGAGATATGCTCGCCATTGAAAAAAATCGTCAAGGCCTCAAAAAGATTATATCTGCGAGCTCTTCCATCGAGAAAATATCTTCTTTAAAAGTCTTTCTCTCAGCGGTACTAGAACAACTTGCATCCTTACTCTATCTAACTGATTATGATACGGGTGAGCATGTTCCCTCTTTTATGGCGGCTATCCTTGATGACAAATGTATACAGATAGCAGGTTCTGGTCGGTTTGAGCATGTCACTGATACTATTTTCCAAGAAGAAGAAAATGCACATATCAGGCCTCTTGTCATGCAAGCTCGAGAATCAGGTGAAGAGATCTACAAAGATGGTTATTATGTCCTTTATAGACCAAGCATCTTAGACTATAATGGTTTTGTTTTGTTTATGGAAGTTGACGAGCTAGACTATATGGATAAAGACCTTATTCGTCTGTTCTTTGAAAAATCCACTACCGCCTATGAAAATGCAGCCTTAGCTGATGAGCTTGAAGAGTCACAAAGAGAGATCATCTTTACCATCAGTGAGATTGCAGAACAACGTTCTAATGAAACTGGTCAGCACGTTAAGCGTGTTGCTCTTTATAGCCAGCTTCTTGCTGAAGCTTATGGTTTATCGACCTTAGAAACAAAAAATATCTTTGTTGCAGCACCTATGCATGATATTGGAAAGATGGCTATTCCTGATTATGTACTTAAAAAACCGGGTAAGCTAGACCCAGATGAAATGGAAATCATGAAGACCCATGCTAGTGTGGGTCATGATATGCTTAAGTCTTCTAAGCGCAACATTTTAAAGATGTCAGCCATTATTGCTGAAGAACATCATGAAAAGTATGACGGGAGTGGTTATCCTAAGGGACTTAAGGGTGAAGATATTAATATCTATGCACGTATTGTTGCCTTAGCAGATGTCTTTGATGCACTTGGCTCACGACGGGTCTATAAAGATAAATGGGAAATAGATGATATTTTAGAGTTTATACAAAATGAGAAAGGCAAACATTTTGATCCACGTATTGTGGACCTCTTTTTTGAAAATATTGATGCTATTTTGAGAATACATCTAGAAAATCGCGACTAGACCTTCTTAAAAGAAGTAATTCGCTTCAAAACGATACTCATTATAAGAGTTATAGTTTTGAACATCACTCGACTGCGCATCAACCATCGCCATACGAAGTTTCAACTCAAAATTAGGTACCGCTTCAAATGTTTGGAACAGATCTAAATGAACAATATCTCTATCTGTTTTAGATAAACCTCCAAGACTACGTTTGTTATCATCATAGTCCATTTGTACATAATCAAGAGCGCCACGAAGACCTGAAATAATATCAGCCTTTTCAAAGTCATAATTGACTTTGAGCATCCATGATCTTGTATTTGCTTCCCAATTATATTGAGCCATTGAGCGTGTATACCCACCTGTAGGAAAACCACGCCATGGAGCAATGATATCAGCCTCGTCATTAATAGCTGAATATCCTGCTGTCACACTTCCTGCACCTTTTGCAAGCTTGAGACGTGCCATCCATGCTCCACCATCTACACTGGCTGCATCTGCATATCCATTTGCACTTCCTGATATACCAGCAAGAGAACCATTAAGCGCTGCACCACCTATTTTTCCAGCACCCTCATCCATTTGGTGAATATAACGCACTCCCGGAGTTAATGCCCAGCCTTCATTAAGTTCAAGTTTGTAATTCACCTCAGCAATGGCGGATGAAACAAACGAGTCTATATACATAGCATCAAGATTTAGTTTTAAGTTCTTTACAGACTTATCTTCAACTGTCGCAACAAACATACCCGGTTCAACTTCTTTTCCTGCAGCCTTAATGTTAGTGACACTCAAGCCCTTATGTGTCGCCGAGTCATCTTGGGCATCAGGGTTTGTTTTCCAATCATCATAGGCTATTACGCTATGAAAATCACGGTGATCACGTAGCTTTTGACGTGAAAAATAGGCTCCTCGTAAGATCGTATCTTCAAGGTCTTTACTGCATATGCTGAGCCCCTCAAATGTATTAGGGATCATCTTTGTATCATTGGTACGTATTAAGGTACTTTCAAACGTCTGACGCCCTACTTTGACACTACTTTGTGCAAATTTATACTCTAAATAAGCCAAGGCTAACACATCAATGTGAGAACCTGAGCCCGTCGCTCTAGAATAGGTGTCTTTACCTGCCTTACCATAATCCCCACCACCATTATTAGCATTATCTGTATTAACAGTATGTGTCGTGTACATACCAACCGTTGCACCAATACCCTTTAAGTACCCCGTACTGTAAATCAGACTTCCACCAATACCCCATGCC
>JBFFDB010000104.1:0-3770 GCA_041559595.1 Sulfurimonadaceae bacterium | reverse complement strand
TTTTTTAAAAGTTTTTCTTCTTGCAGATGATAAAGGCCTATCATCCCACCAACGCCAGAAACAAATAGAAACTTCTCTTCTTCATCAACACAAGCCGCTGTAATATTTGAGCCAAAACTTGGAAGACGTGCAATGACACTTGATTTAACAATGTCCCAGATCAGAATAGTCCCTTCCTTATCCGTAGACAAAAGTCTCTGCTCAGATAAAAAAGTCACTGTTGTAACTGCATCTTTATGAGAAATAAGTTTATAATGATTTTTACGAAACGATCGGTTAAAGACCTTAATAACCTTATCATATCCTGCAGTAGCGATCCAACGGCCTGTATGATCACTGGCAATAGCCAAAATAGAATCACTATGATGTGAAAGAGTATCTACCTTTTTTCCAGTAGCGACGCTCCACATATACAAACGACCTTCTAAACCACCTGTAATAAAATACTTACTATCGTCTGTGAACTCAACGGTTTCTACGCCACCAGGATGCGCGGTAATTGAATGTTGAAACTTTTTAGAGACAGTATTGAAGATATTTACTTCTTTACGCTCTTGATTATAAAAGCTTAGATGTGTACCATCTGGTGAGATCGCCATATTATTGATGTAAGCGATGTTTCTAGGGATCTTGTTTTTAAACCCATCAAGAAGTTTAAATTCATTTAAATCAAAAATACGAAAGGTGTTTTCTAAGTCGATACTAGCAAGCTTATTATCATTTAGCAATTGAATGGTGTGTACACCATCTTTAAGATCAAACTGCTTGCTAATTTTCATCTAGACCCCTATTTCTAAGCACAACATCTTTTGTATTTTTTTCCACTACCGCAAGGACAAGACTCATTACGAGCTATATCTGCCTCGAGCAATATTCCTCTGTCATATTTAAGCATTCCATTTTCTTGAGTGAAAAAAGAGCGCTCTTTCATAACTTCGATCGTCTCATCTTCTTTATAATACGCCATAAACGTCACTTCTCGTTCACTTGAAGATATGATCTTCAGTCCTAGCCACTCAATATTTTGCTCATTGATAGCTTCTATATCATCTAGGTTTTGCAACTTAGATGAACATGTATTATAAAGGTATTTTCCATTTTTTAGTACATAGGCACTGTAACGCGAACGCATTAGCTCTAAGGCTGTTTGTGCGTATTCACCTTCTTCTATCAATCTGCCGCAGCATTTCTCATACGCTAAAGTATTTCCACATATGCAATTTTTCATTGTTGGAGCATATCTAAAACTCTTTTGTACTCTGCTAAATCTCTACAAAAATATGCCAGAAAGCGTGCAAATATAACTTTTTTTGCTAAATACGTATCAATTCTCATGACATGACAATGACTATAATTTCTGATTTTCACTAGGTATACTCTAGTTTCTTTCACAAAGGTTTTATTAATATTTATTATATTACTATAATCGTCCTATTATTCATTACTGTTATTTACAGTTGCTGGGTAATATCAAAAATCTAATGGAGTGCAATGTGAAACAGATCTATGTAGGAAATATTCCATATAGTAAATCAGAGAAGGATGTTCAAGATTTATTTGCAAGTTATGGTGAAGTAAATTCCGTTCAATTCGTTAATGACCGAGAAACAGGTAGATTTCGTGGTTTTGGATTTGTAGAGATGGCCGATGGCAGCTGTGCAGATGAAGCGATTTCTAACTTAGAAGGTAAAGAATTTGAAGGAAGAGCCTTACGCGTAAATGAAGCACGTCCTCGACCCGCACGTCCACCAAGAGATACATGGTAAAGACACTTTGAAAGATGGGTCCCAACCCAAGCTTTCGCCCCCTCTATTGTAGCCTTTGAACATCAGCAACTTTATTTTCATCTTTAATGATTTTAACCCTATCACCCGATTTATATAGATTTTCACCCTTCACGACAATAACGATAATTTCTCCATAATCTAGCTCAACTGTCAACTCTTGCGCATTTGCTTTTCCTACTTCACTACCAGCATAGCCTCCAGCTAACGCACCTCCAAGTGTACCTAAAGAACTTGCACGTCCGCCACCAACAAAAGAGCCTAAGACCATTCCCGTTATTGAGCCAATGAATGTTCCCAAACCATCATCTTTAACGACCACTGGACGTTCAGCTATAACTATCCCAATTTCAAAGTTCTTAATCTGCTTGTAGCTGTTTCCATCATATTCAGGACCACGATTTGTAGCACATCCACTTATCATAGGTAAAGCTATCATAACCGCTGCTAAGACACTTATTATACTTTTATTCATCTCTCTTTCCTTTTGTTGAAATATCACACATCAAAGCTTACCGCCATTTATCATATCTGAGACCAGACCATTTTCATCTGTATTATCAGCAAGGACTACTCCGCCTATATGCAAAAGTACAAAGATCCATACTGCATTAAACACAAGTTCATGTACTTCTTTAATACTCTTTGCCGTCTCCTTTAAGAGCGAAAGTTCTTCATAAAAATGAATACTTAGTCCACTGATTGCCATAAAAGCAAGTATAGAATAAATACCGATATATCCGATTTTTACCATTTTCTTATGCAGAGTTGATGATCTAATATCGGTATAGTTCTGCTTTCCGCTTTGTGTAAAGAAAAGCATTATCCTTACAAGCAGTAAAAGAGCCAGGCCATATCCTAATAATATATGCCATTCCCACATCGGTGCTCGAACTGCCTTGGCTAAAAGCGTGGCTTGTTCTACACTCACATCGATACTCATACTTGAAAGCTCAGTACTTAATATCTCACTGTTAGTACGCCATGATAAAAAAGTCTTTCGCAAAAAGACTGTTGCCAATAAGCCCAAAACAACAAAGGCATGTAACCAGTGCCATATTCTAAAGCTGATACTGTATTTTTTCATCTTTTGCTCCTACATAAGTTTTTAGCATTAACTAGTATTTTAACACCTCTTAGCTACTATTGCGTTATAAATTAAAGGCTGAAGATGGAATTTAAAATAACTGGCGAATATATAGAGCTATACAAGCTTATCAAAGCAGCGGACCTAGTTGATAGTGGAGCTGAAGCAAAGAAGCTTATTGAAGAAGGTTTCGTTAAACGTAATGGTGAAGATGAGTCACGTAAACGTGCAAAAATCCTACCTAATGAAGTCATCTCTATTGGTGACGTTAGTATTACCGTTATTTCATAAGGAGAGCATATGGCATTCAATGTTTATCTATCAGGCGAGATACACACCTCATGGCGTGAAGAGATCATGAGCGCATGTGAAGAAGCAGGCTTAGACATCAACTTCAACTCACCTATCACCGTTCATGAAGAAAGTGACGCAGCTGGTGATCATCTAGGTACTGAGGAAAAGCAGTATTGGCGAGATCATAAGTCAGCTAAGGTTAATGCTATCCGCACCAAGACACTGTTAAAACAAAGTGACATTGCCATCATTCGATTTGGGCAAGAGTACAAGCAGTGGAATGCAGCCTTTGATGCAGGTCAATGTGCGGCTTTAGATATCCCCTACATCACCTTACATGATGAAAACATCATCCATCCACTAAAAGAGGTAGATGCTCAAGCTATGGCATGGGCGACAACGACGACTCAAGTGGCTGATATCTTAAAGTATGTTCTCAAGCCTTAAATAGCTTGTAGGACTACTGCAGAGATAAGTCCGATAATCGCACCTATCACCCCACCCCAAATAACAAGCCAGCCTAGATGTTCAGCGATTATACGCTGAACCATAAGCTTTACCATCTGCGCATCAAGTTCATCCATACGTACATTGATAGCAGCTTC
>JBFFDB010000103.1:0-3913 GCA_041559595.1 Sulfurimonadaceae bacterium | reverse complement strand
TTTTATATTATAATAATTCAAATTTTAATGGCCAGGAGCTTTTACGTGAAAAAAGAAATTTTTATAGAATTATTTAGATTTAATGCTCATACAGATTATCTTCCATATTATCAAAAGCATATATTGGAATACACAAATGATGAAACAATTAATGATCTACTTATTCAAATGAATGAAATAGAGGCCTTTGGTTTTAATGAAAACATGAACCTCAAGGTAAATAATCTTTATACGAATGCTTCTGTCCTTGTTGAAGATATGGTTGAGAGATTTGGAAATGAACTTAGAATTGATTCTATTTGTGAGTTAAGAGTACAAAAAGACCTTATTATTGATCGTTCAGATTTTATTGAAAAATTGTCTCTTCTAAATGATTATATTGATGCCGAGACAAATATTAACTACAGAAAAAGTACAGAACTTGCTTATTATGCATCAAATACACTAAATTACAATAGAGACTATATTGGTGATCATGTCCTTATAATCGCTGCGGATCTGATCGAGAAAAGATTTGAACTCAAAAATGAGTTGTTAAAAATATTAACACAAAACAAAAATGGAATATGGTTTCATACCTCATTATTAAACAGACTTGCAACGAATGCTGAAGAGAGAAAAATACAAAAGCTTATCTATATGGCAAAAGAATACATCAAGCCAAAATCTAAGATAAACAAAATGTTTATGAAGGTCTTGGCAAAAGAAGATCAGGGCTGTTTTGAAGAAGAAAACACAATATCTGCTTCAAAAATATCACAAAGTTTTTCTGGTTTTAATATTGCTGCATATCATGGTGTTCATAAGAGTGAATTAGAAGAGCTTATCTCACGCTCAGATGCTTCATATATTGACTTTGCCACATCTAAAGAAGATTTAGCGATAGACTCCGCTCTATGTGATGAGGCATTTACATTTAAGATAGCAGGTGATATCTTAATGCAAGCAAAAGATAACAATGCAGACTTTATGCTTGTTAAAAATGATCAGACAAAAGAGTTTTTTGACAAAAACCAAGATAAAATGGAAAAATTGGTAGGTAGAGAGCTTGGATTAAATATTGTTTCTCAAAATCAGTTCGTTCAACTAGTTGAGGGCGAAAAAGACAGAGCTAAACTTGGCTTCAATGAGCACAAAGTGAAAATTTCTTTTCTTTAGATTTAAGTCAACACGGTATGGGACAGTTTGATCTGTCTCATTATCTATACTTTTAATGCCAACTATGACTACATAAAATTATGTCTTTCAAGTTATTGACTATTAGAAGAAGCAAGGTAAGGGTGACTTACCCTGCGTTTATATTATACGAAGTTTACTTCAGAAACGTGGTGCTGTAGACCAAGCTCTTTTCCGTCGATACCGAAGGCAAGGCCAATCATCTGTTGCATGTGGAGAACTGGAAGTTTTACATCGCGACCAACTGCCTTAGAAGCATGCTCATACTGAGTGTCAAGCTTAAGGTGACATAATGGACATGGTGTAACCATCCAGTCTGCATTATTGTCCATAGCACCCATAAGTGCATTACCTGTTAGTGTCGCTGCTGTATGTGGAGCTTGAAGTTCTGCGTGGAAACCACAACATTTGTTCTTCTCATCATAATCAACGTTTTGACCGCCACACGCAAGAATAAGATCATCAAGTGAACGAGGTGCGTAAGCATTCTCGTGACCATTAGATTCTTCATGTGTTTCAGAAGGACGGATATTGTGACAACCATAAAATGGTGCAATGTTAAACTCAGCAAGAGGCTTAACAACCATCTTCTTAAGATTATCAAGACCAAAGTCATCAATAATAGCGTATAAGAAGTGTTTGATCTCAGAAGTACCTTTGTACTCTAAACCAACTTCTGCAAGCTTTTCATTGACTTTAGCCTTCATTTCAGGGTCTTTATCAAGGCGACGCTTTGTGAGCATAGTATTTAACTGACATGTATTACAGATAGTAACCATAGTCATTCCACGTGATTCTGCATAACAGATATTACGTGCATTAAGAACTAATGACAAAAACTCATCATAATCTTGAAGGTGACTTGCACCACAACATGTAGCTTCTTCTAAAATCTCTAGTTCGATTCCCATTTTGTCAGCGATTGCCATTGTTGACATCATCTGCTCAGGTGTACTTTGACGCGCAGTACAGCCAGTAAATAGTGCATATTTTAATTTAGACATCTGTACTCCTTAGAATTTTGATGTAG
This sequence comes from Sulfurimonadaceae bacterium, assembly GCA_041559595.1. Lineage (GTDB taxonomy): Bacteria > Campylobacterota > Campylobacteria > Campylobacterales > Sulfurimonadaceae. The sequence goes on along the minus strand of JBFFDB010000103.1, from coordinate 1,707 downwards.
AAGAGATTTTTACTAGTTTAGCAATCTCATCCATCTTATCAGATTTTGGAACTTTATAAGGGTTTATATGCGCCTTGCCTTTGGCAATCATTTGCATACCGACCTTAAGGTGTTTGTACATACCGTAACCCTTTTCAGAGTAGATAACAAGACCAGCTTCATTTAGCTGACCATGTTTTGCGATAGAGTCTTTAAAGTATACTGCGTGACGTGTAGCAATATTGTTAAGAGGTTTGCCTTCAGTAAACACCATGTTGTGAAGCTTAGTGATCTTCTCGATTGGGTTTACGTCTTTAGGACATACTTCCGCACATTCCATACACTTAACACAGTCCCAAACACCTTGGCCTTCTGCATTGATAACATCAAGACGTTCTAGGTGTGCATCGTCACGCACATCTGCTTCAAAACGGTATGCCTTAGCAAATGCTGCTGGCCCGATGAACTGCTCATTGATCTCTAGAGCAGGGCATGAGTAGTGACAAGCACCACACTGGATACAGTAGTCTGCTTCATTAAGAAGTTCTGCTTCAAAAGGTGTAACAATATGCTCATGCTCAGGGTGCTCTTCAACATCAGAAATAAGGTAAGGCTTGACCTGGTCGTGTTTAACCCAGAAGTCTTCCTTGTCAATGATAAGGTCTTTCATCGCACGTTTAATACTAAGTGGTTCAATTGTAAGTGTTGTCCCATAAGTCTCAACAAGTTGAAGAACGTTTTCTTTACAAGCAAGGATTGCTTTTCCATTGACTTTTACCGAACAGATACCACAGATACCATGACGACATGAACGACGGAACGAAAGTGTGCCATCCATATCGTTTTTAATGTTCGTTAAAATGTCGAGGATAACATTCTCATGCGTAACATCTACAACATAGTCGATATAAGTAGGAAGATAGTCTGTCTCAGAGTTGAAACGGAACATCTTAAAAGTGATTTTTTCAGTAGGTATAATACTCATATGTTCTCCTTAGTATGTTCTTGCTTTAAGCTCATGCTTGCCTAGAACGACATCCATGTAATCTAAATTGACATTCCCATCTCTGTCCATGTAACCCATAGTGTGTTGTAAGAAGTTCTCATCATCACGAGTAGGGTAGTCTTCGCGGTAGTGAGCACCACGGCTCTCTTTACGTGCCAATGCAGACTGAGCGATAAAAGCAGAGTAATCAAGCATGTGACCAAACTCGATCGCTTCTTGAAGTTCTGTATTGAAGATCTTAGACTTATCTTCGATACGGATGTTTTTATAACGCTTGCGCAGATCTTTGATAATGCCAACTTGCTTTAGAAGTGTATCTTGAGTACGGAAAACACCAGCATTGTCAGTCATAGATTGCTGCAATTCATGTCTAAGATTAGAAACTTTCTCAGTTCCATTGTTAGTAAGGATTGTCTCAAGTTCTGCAGTCATAACATCAGCATCAGATTGTGTTGCTGTACGTAGTTCAATACCATCAACTTCTTCAGCCATCTTTTTACCAACAAAACGTCCAAAAAGAAGAGCTTCAAGAACAGAGTTTGCACCAAGACGGTTAGCCCCATGAACTGATACACATGAACACTCACCAGCAGCATAAAAACCTTCTACAAACTCAGTGTTGTTCTTACGAACATGTCCATCTACGTCACATGGGATACCACCCATTGAGTAGTGTGCAGTTGCTGAGATAAGAATAGGCTCTTTAATCATATCAAGACCTA
>JBFFDB010000102.1:0-3935 GCA_041559595.1 Sulfurimonadaceae bacterium | reverse complement strand
TTTTTTAGAGAGCTCGGCTTTGTTGATGACTTAGCACAGTCTCCTCACTTCATACGTATGTTCTCAGGCGATACCGCTCACCTGCCTCAACCTATGCGTCGCACTGGCTGGGCAACAGGATATGCACTTTCAATATACGGAACTGAATACTACCAGCAGTGTCCCTTTCAAACGGGAAATGGATACGGTGATGGTCGTGCGGTTTCCATTCTTGAGGCTGTGATTAAGGGTCGTCGTTGGGAAATGCAACTTAAAGGTGGTGGTAGAACACCCTATTGCCGTGGAGCCGATGGTCGTGCCGTCTTGCGTTCTAGTATTCGCGAGTTTTTAGCACAGGAACATATGCATTCCCTTGGGATACCAACATCACGTTCATTAAGCTTGTACACCTCACAAACGGAAAAAGTACAACGCCCATGGTTTACACAAGGGTCTTATTCTAGAGATCCTGAAGTCATGATAGAAGAAGATGTTGCTATCACAACACGTGTTGCGCCCTCTTTTCTTCGTGTAGGTCAAATCGAACTCTTTGGTCGTCGTGCTAGAAAAAAAGAGCATGCAAAAGCGATGGAAGAGCTTGAAACAATTGTATTGTACTTAATCGATAGAGAGTACAGTGAGGTAATCGATGAGAATCTAACTATTGAGGAAAAAGTACTATTACTTGCATATGAATTTCGTTCTCGTCTTACATCTCTTGTGGCAAATTGGATACGCGTTGGCTATTGCCAAGGAAACTTCAATAGCGATAACTGTGCAGCAGGAGGCTTTACCCTAGATTACGGACCGTTTGGGTTTGTCGATATGTTTGACCCAAAATATCAGCCATGGACAGGTGGTGGACAGCACTTCTCTTTTTTAAATCAACCCCAAGCTGCACATCGCAACTTTAATTCATTTTGCACGGCTTTAGAACCCTTACTTGACTCAAATGAGAATGCTTTAGCTAAACTAGGTGAACTTAGAAATGACTTTGCCAAAGTCATGCAAGAACAGATACAAAAGATCTGGGCTGCTAAGCTTGGAATGCCTACCTTTGATGCAGAGCTTTTCAAAGAACTTGTTATACTCATGCTGCAGACATCAGTCGATTATACTATCTTCTTTCGTGAACTTTCAACTATTCCTGATGATATTACTCCACTCAAGAAAAGCTTTTATAATGAGGTTATGACTACTGAAACCATTCTTCAAAGTTGGTCGAAGTGGCTGGAAAAATGGAAATCACTTATACAGGTAACTTCATCTAAGTCTCGTGAAGAGCTTTCTATGCAGATGAAAGCTGTTAATCCAAAATACACGTTGCGGGAGTGGTTTCTCGTTCCTGCTTATCAACAAGCCGAAAAAGGTGATTACTCTTTAATTCATGAACTGCAAGAAGTCATGACAAATCCATACGATGAACTCTCGTTTGAGATAGAGCAGAAGTACTATCGCCTCAAGCCTTCTGAACTATTTAAAATAGCTGGGATATCACACGTCAGCTGTTCCTCATAATTGATTAACGGCCAAAGAAGTAATTCCTTGACCTACGTTAACGCTAAGTTTGCTTCAGCAGTAGGCTCACCTTGGTCTTTTCGACCAAGGTGTTTCATAGTTGTCACTGCGATTGAGTCCAGTTAAAACTCTATTTGTACCTCTTTTGACTTTTCTACATAAAGAAGGACATTTGTAAAAGCAAATTGATCTATCTCTTCAATACCAGCATGTTCATACTCTAGTAGATATTCAAACCCATTCAGCTCTACATTTTGAAGTTTTTTCAAATGAATAGCGTAGATCAGTAGATCTGCCAAATCACTCACTGGGATAATCTCTCTAAAACTTTTTCCAAACTCATCTATATACTCTTCTACTATATCTTCATTCGACATGATCAGTATCCAAAGGATAAGATTGTCTGCATCCTTTGGTGCATTGACCTTATTTAAAAAACTATTATAAAGCTCTTTGTTTTGAGATATCTCATCAAGCTGTTCATTGGCTTGTGTTTTTAAAAAGTCGATTCGCTCTGCAGTAAGCTTTTCTTTTTCGTAACCGTCTAACACTTTTTCTGCAATTTGTAATGTGTGCATTATTTCTCTTTTTATATTAATATGTAATTATTACAATCTATTCTAAAAATCTTATTTAAAACTCAAGTATCCGATTCTTCTGCAGCACTATTTGCTTCGGCTTCTGCTTTGGCTCTATCTGCCTTGCATATATAAGGGGGTTTGACCTTAGTGTTTGTCTTTTTGCGCGCACGCTTAAGACGTTTGTCATGCAGTTTTTGGAGCTTATCTTTTCTATTCATATTATCATCCCTTAACTCTCTTAGAAGCTAGACTTAAACCCTAAAGTAAAACTATATCGAAAAAGAGATAGTGATTACCTGACCGCTAAGAGATATGTTCTACTAGATCATTATCCGTAGGATAGCCTGCCACTTCAAAACCATCCTCGTCAAAAAAATGTTTTTTGCCTGAATCCATACTAATGCATACAAGAGGATACTCATCATCTTCACGAATCTCCTTGATGATAAACCGCTTACCCATGCGAGTTTTCCATCTCTGAGCTACTTTGAATTCTATAAATTCATATTCCATCGTATTTAGTCGTCGTTATGCAGTTGTCCAGAAAACTCAAAGCCATATTTAGATTTATTTGCTATCTCTTCTTGCACTTCTTCTATGGCGTCATCAGCTCTACTTTCTATCTGATGAAGAAAAAAATTATATTGGTTTTCATATTTAAAGGTATTGATTTTATAAGGTATCTTATCACCATGTTCCTCTATGAATTTTTCAAGACTATCTTCCCAAACTAAGGTCAGTTCACACTCAATAGTACGTTGTTCCTCTTCACCAGGCAGTGTGTATTTAAACTCGACTTCTTCATCATAGGTTATGACCTCAAACATCTTTTCTTCGTTTTGAGCCATCACTTCATTATCAGACATTATTATCTCCATTATTCAAATCAAAATTACTTCAGATTTATAACAGATATAACTGTAAATTCAATAAATTTTAATACTACTTTGAATTAATCTATACGTCTCTAAGGTTAGGTGTTTGAGCTGCTTGAAGGTGGTCTTGTTATGACTTATCATTTAAAGGTTTAATCATAGTAACCTACATAGGGAAATTCTTTATTTATTCTAAGTCTGTAAGATATCAAATGTTAAAATAGAAATGAAATTGCAAGGAGTTTAGCGAGAAAGTGAACATTCGTACGCGACGAACATAACGACGCAACAAATGCGTCGCTATTTAAATTTTTTTGGATTATACTGGTTTAACAGTAACTCCGTATTTTTCTTCAGCAGTAGTACGAGCCTCTAACGCATAGTTAGCAATTTCGTTGAAGTTAAGGTATTTGTATACTTTATCTTCTTTACCAGCTAATTTAGCAGGAACAAGGTCCATGTACTCTTTAACTGTTGGGATTTTACCTAACTTAGCACATAATGCAGCAAGCTCAGCAGAACCAAGATAAACTTGAGTTCCTTTACCTAGACGGTTATCAAAGTTACGAGTAGACGTAGAGAATACTGTTGAACCTTGACGAGCTGATGCTTGGTTACCCATACATAAAGAACAACCAGGAATTTCTGTTTGTGCTTTGATGTCTTTATAAACATCATAGTAACCTTCGTTGATCAGCTGACGCTCATCCATACGAGTTGGTGGAACAACCCAGAACTTCTCAACAGCTACTTCACCTTCACCACGCATAACTTCACCAGCTGCACGGTAGTGACCAATGTTAGTCATACAAGAACCTAAGAATACTTCGTCAAGTGGAGTACCAGCTACTTCAGAAAGAAGTTTAACGTTATCTGGATCATTAGGACATGCTAAGATTGGCTCAGTGATTGTGTTAAGGTCGATTTCGATTACTGCTGCATATTCTGCATCAGCATCTGGTTTCATAAGTGTAGGGTTAGC
>JBFFDB010000101.1:0-3985 GCA_041559595.1 Sulfurimonadaceae bacterium | reverse complement strand
GCAGGGTTTAAAATAATCGCTGATTGAGACTCTAAAATATTTTGAAGTGTAAGTGCTATTTCACCCTCTTCTATTGCAATATCTTCCCATGGAAAAAGTTTAAACCAGTACTCATAATCTTGTCCATCTTTATCACAGATACTCTCATTATCAAAAAGCACTTCATCTAAGAAGCTAAAGGCTGTTAAGAAACCTGCATCATCTGCCATACGTTGAAGAAGTTTTGTTGTGACTTCTTCTTCATCATCACCTTCAATAGAAGAAAAAAGGATTCGCCAGCCTTGATATAAGTCTTCGAACTTACCTGTATCTTCAAACAAAGTAATCAAACGTTTGAAGTTATCTGAAATAGACTCATAGACTGTATTAAACTGTTTTTCCTCATCCATTTCATTGACTTTGAGCATCGCCCACTGCACAATAGCCGTTTCAAAAAGTCCTGTTGGTGTATCTGCATTAAACTCTATTAGTTTGATAGGTTTTCCATCTATCCCGCCTGCAAAGTCAAAACGACCATACAGATGCCAATGGACATCATTTTCCCATGACTTCTTAATTGTCTCAACAAGGTTAAAAGGAATACCTAGTTCAAAGAAAAGTTCATTTTCTATCACATACTCAGCAGCCTCAACATACATATCATATAATTCGTTTGCCGCTATATAATATGCTTCTGCCTCTGCTGAACTTATTTGCACCAGTTCATCTGCTACATATGATGTACCGTCGTTGTCGGTATGCCACGAGAAACCAATCTCGTCTAATGTGTTATTATCAATTGGCTTGACTTTTAAAGGATGTATCATCCACCCCACCCTGAAGTTGTCCCGCTTGAGCTTGATTTTTTAGAGAAGAAGCTTTTTTTAGAGTTTGCTGCTGTTGCTTTTTTCTTTGCGTGATACGCTGACTTGTTAACGCTGTTAGCATTTTGAGAAAAGTTTTTATTTCCCATAAGCTGATTTGCTATCATATTTCCAAGAAGTGAACCTGCTGCTACGGCTAAGATAGTTCCACCAAGCCCCATCCCGCCATCTGAATGTGGCTGCGTTGTCTCAGAGCTTCCATTTTGTACTTTTTGATACTCTTGTTCAGCTAAGACCTTCATCTCATCTTCATTCATAAAGCGCTCGGTAACTCTTCCGTTTTCATCACGTTCACGAATGATTGCACGTGACGCTCCTTCTGTTGGGTGTTCTTCAATGACATTATATTTACCAAGTGCATTTTGTTCAATCACTAAAAAACGATTCTGAGGTTCTTGCCTCTCTTGAGCACAGCCACTTAATGCTGCCATAACCACTACACTCATACTACCAATACCTATAGAAGTGGCCTTTGTTTGAAATTTACTCACTGATTTCTTCCTTTTTAAATGTTACAATTTTATTTAATTCATCATCATAAAACCAGACTCTGTCGCGTCCGGTATAAACTATTGTCCCTATATAAGTATGTTTACCGATACTAAAAACCTTATCTTCTTGTGCTAAGAGCATAGCCCCGACATCTTTCCCAATAGAAGGGATCTGGACTAGATTCACAAGAGCAAAACTAATAATAAAAATAAACACAGGTATCTTTGGATTCTTTAAAAACAAGAACATATATCCAAAGATAAGAACACCTGCACTGAACCACCATAAATTTTGGTTATCTGCAAATAAAATATTGTAATAGATATCAATCTCTTGAGGTCTTATGTAGTTTAGAAAAATTCCTAAAATAAAAAAGAAATCAAGAAAAAAGGTAAAAAACATACCTGCTAAAAATGCTGTCATCAATTTACTGCCCATTATCTCAACCTCTTCATTTTATGTGGACCTAAAAGAAAAATACGTGATGATTCACCTTCAAAGAGTCCCTTATTATCTTCAACAATTATATCAGATGTAGCAAAGGCAAACTCTTTTTCATACGATAAAGATCTTTCGTTTGCAGAAGTAGAGTAAAACCATTTATAGGGCTTAATAAACTTTGCATGTTTTTCATCTTTAACAACACGTATCGCTTTGTTATTAGGATATACAAAGGTTGTCTTTTGTGCACGTCTTATCTTGTTTGCATATTTTTTAGGTATACGCGTAAGTGTTTTGAGGTTTTTAAAAGAGCCTGTCACTTGGACAAAAGGCTTAACAGGCGGACGTTCTTTTATCCGAGCGAGTAAGGCTCCATCTTGCGATAAGAAACCGACAGTTGTGTCGGTCTGAATAAGCCAGAGCTTATTCTGCAAGGTAGTCTTGTAATGGAACTGGTGCATTCCAATTCTCATTTTTCATCTGAGCCAATGCTTCAATAGTAGCACGCGCTGCAGAAAGTGTTGTAAAGTAAGGAATACTTCTTCGTAAGACAATTTGACGGATCTTAACTGCGTCATCTTTTGCTGTCTTATTATCAGAAGTATTGATTGCCATAGTGATCTCACCATTGGTCATCACATCTTCAATGTTTGGGCGTCCCTCAGAAATCTTCAACACTGTTTCACAAGCAATTCCTGCTTCATTGATAATCTTCGCTGTACCTTTTGTAGCAAGAAGTTTAAAGCCATGTGCACTTAAACCTTTTGCAATTTCAGGAGCATGTTGCTTATCCATATCGATAAAAGAGAGGAAACATGTTCCTCCCGTTGGAATGATATTGCCAGCAGCCATTTGAGACTTCGCAAATGATGTCCCAAAGTTCTTAGAGATACCCATAACCTCACCGGTAGACTTCATCTCAGGTGAAAGGACAAGGTCTGCTCCGTATAGCTTATTAAATGGAAACACCGCTTCTTTAAGTGCAATATGATTCTTCAGACGTGGCTTAAGTAGACCATTTTCTTCCATAACAATATTATAATTATCATAAAATGCAAGCGCATCTCTTAGTTTATCACCCATCATAACACGTGTAGCAACTTTTGCAAGTGGCATACCCGTTGCCTTTGAAACAAAAGGAACAGTACGTGAAGCACGTGGATTTACCTCAATAAGGTAGATCTCATTTTGATAAATAGCGAACTGAATATTCATTAGACCAACAACGCCAAGACCCATTGCAATCGTCTTCGTCTGTTGTTCTACTTGAGCGATTAGTTCATCACTTAAGTTAACTGGCGGAAGTGAACATGCCGAGTCACCTGAGTGAATTCCTGCCTCTTCAATATGTTGCATTACAGAACCGATATATACATCGCCTCCATCACAAATAGCATCGACATCAAGTTCAACAGCTTGATCTAAAAATTTATCTACAAGCACTGGTGCATCATTTGAAACGGATACTGCCTCGTCCATATATGTACGAAGTTCATCTGAATTATAAACGATACGCATTGCACGTCCACCAAGAACAAATGAAGGACGAACAAGTACAGGGTATGTTAGTTCTTCAGCAATTGTTACCGCTTGTTCTTTCGTTGTAGCAAGACCATTTAATGGTTGTTTTAGACCAAATTCTTCAACAAATGCTGAGAACTTTTCTCTGTCTTCTGCAAGATCAATAACACGAGCAGGTGTTCCAGATATCTTTGCGCCGATCGCTGTTAATGGATTAGCAAGTTTTAATGGTGTTTGTCCACCAAAGTGTACGATGATTCCATCTGGCTGTTCATATTCAATCACTTCACGAACATGTTCAAAGTCAATCGGTTCAAAATATAGCACATCAGAAGTATCATAATCTGTTGAAACAGTTTCTGGATTACAGTTATACATGATTGTCTCAATACCCATCTCTTTAAGAGCAAAGGCAGCATGCACACAACAATAATCAAATTCAATACCTTGACCAATACGGTTGGGTCCGCCTCCAAGAATCATCACCTTTTTCTTAGACTCATCTACACGATTCGTAAGACCTGGGAGCTTTGAGATATTTGTTGTAGAGTACAGGTATGGAGTCAATGCTTCAAACTCAGCCGCACAGGTATCGACCTCATTATATTCTAAGTGAATTCCTAAGCGCTTACGTGCATTATAGACATCATTTTCGCTTTGAGACGTAT
>JBFFDB010000100.1:0-3988 GCA_041559595.1 Sulfurimonadaceae bacterium | reverse complement strand
TGATACTCTTGTTGATTGCCTTATGGCCAAGGTTGGTTTTTTCTTTGGGATTTTGGTTTTCTGTCGCAGGCGTATTTTATATCTTTTTATTTCTACATCATATGAATAAACTTCGAGCTTGGCAAAGTTTTATCTTACTCCATCTATGGGTGTATCTATGTATGTTACCTGTAGTGCATGTCTATTTTGGAAGCTTTTCGTTGTATCAACTCTTTTCGCCAATATTGACAATGCTATTTATTGTGTTTTATCCATTAGAACTTTTTTTACATGTCATGGGGGAGGGGAGTAGACTAGATTTTGTATTGGATTATTTATTAGGTTTAGAGTTCAAGAGTATAGAAATACTCTTACCCCTTTGGAGTCTTTTTACTTATGTCTTCATTAGTCTCTTGGCTATCTTGCACAAGTTCTTCTTCTTTTGCCTTTTGGGCTTCACCGTGAGCCTCTTGGGCTACTTTCTCTATGGTATAACATAGCTTTAGTCCGTAGATAAAGATAATCCATGAAAGATAAATCCATAAGAAGAAAAAGATAAGCGTTGAGAACGAGCCATAAATTGTGGCATAGGTTTGGTTTTGCAATACATAATAGATAAAACCAATTTTAGCCAAGTACCATGTCAGTGAAACAGCAAATGAACTGATACCTGCTGCACGGTTTGATATGTCAACATTTGCTGATATTTTATAAATCAAAAAGAACAAGGACCAAATAATCAGATACGGAAAAAGTTCAAAGATATTAAGTGCAATGGTCAACTCATTAGCATCAAGGATGTTTTGTAGCTCATTTGAAAGATAAAATGAGAAGACTAAAGCGATAGGTGTTAGTGTAACAAGGGTCCAGTAAGTGGTGAGAGAATCCCAAAATCCTCTAGGCTTTGTTTTGAAGATCTTATTAACAATATATTCAAAATTTTGAAAAAACAGCATTGAAGAGACAATAACAGAAATGATTCCAATGATACTTAATTGCATAGAGTTTTTCATAAAACTATCAATGAAGTTTGAGAAGGCATCAGATGAGACAGGAAGGATATTATCCATGATAAAAGATTTAATATTGCTATAGAAGGCATCAAAGCTCGTTAGGGATGTGGAAATGGATAAAACAATCAACATAACGGGAACAAGTGTAAAAAGAGTATAAAAGCTCAGACTAGACGCATAAAAAGTGATGTCTTTATCAAACAAAGATGTAAAATAGGTACGGACTATTTTATATGAAAGCTTGATGTTTTTGAGTTTACTCATTAAAGTCCTTTTTAAAAAGAACTATTATAACTAAAGATAGTAATTGTGAAAAGCCTTAAGACTTTTCACATAGAAAGGTCTTATTTAAGACCCATCTTATGAGGGTTTAGAATATTATTTGGATCAAATGCATGCTTGATCGTATTGAACAGATTCATCTCTTCATCTGTAAAGGCCATAGACATATAAGGAGCCTTAGCTATACCAATACCGTGTTCACCACTAAGTGTTCCACCAAGATCTACTGTTGCTTGAAAGACCTCTTCAATAGCTTGATAGGCAATCTTAACCTGCTCAGGATCTGAACCATCTACCATAACATTAGTATGAACGTTTCCATCACCTGTGTGACCAAAACATGGAATATTAATATTATATTTCTCAGCGATACCATTAAAGGCAGTTAAAAGTTGAGGAAGTACTGCGCGAGGTACAGTAACATCTTCATTTAATTTTTTAGAGCCATAAATAGAAAGTGACTGACTTGCATTACGGCGGGCAAACCATAAATCTGCAGCCTCAGCATCATCTTTGGCACGTTTGAATTCTGAACAGCCATTTTCTTTAAATATTTTTTCAATAAGATCTAGCTGGAAGTCCAAGTCATTTTCAAGGTTTCCATCTACATCAGTTACAAGAATCGCGCCTGCTTCAACAGGAAGTCCCTTGTTATAAGTCTGTTCAACCGCGCGAATAGTTAAGTTGTCTAAGAACTCCATCGCAACAGGTGTAACACCTCCTGCCATCGTCTTATATACTGCTTCCATCGCCTGTGTTACAGAGTCGAAGATACCCATAGCAGTCTTTGTCATCTTCGGCTTAGATAATAGTTTTAGCGTTACTTCTGTTGTAACCGCTAAGGTTCCTTCAGATGCGATAAGAATACCTGCTATGTTATAACCGGCAACATCTTTGATAGTACGTTTACCCGCTTTAATAACATCACCATTTGGCAGTACGGCACGAATAGCCATGACATAATCTTTGGTGATGCCATACTTAGCCGCACGCATACCACCTGCATTTTCATTTACATTTCCACCAATAGTAGAGTAGTCTTGACTTGCTGGGTCCGGTGGATAAAAGAGGCCAACTTCTTCTACGGCTTTTTGTAAGTCCATGTTGATAACACCCGGTTGAACAACCGCGACCATGTTTTCCATATCAATTTCAAGAATTTTATTCATATGTCGCTCAAAGGCTAAGACAATGCCGCCCTCAGAAGGAATAGCCCCACCTGTGAAACCGGAACCGGCACCGCGAGGTACGATAATGATTTGATTGGCATTACAGTATTTTAATATTTCTGAAATGTCTTCTTCACTGCGAGGAAAGATAACCGCGTCAGGTTCGAAATGTTCACGTGTTGCATCATATGAGTAAGCGATAAGGTGTGCCTTGTCCTCATATATATTTTCATCTCCAACGATGCTTTTAAAATGTTTAAAGTGTTTTTTATCCATAGGTCTAATTCTCCTCGTCAAAATTTAATTTTGTTCTGTTATCGTCTACGACAGTATCTTCTTTATCATCGTGCACTCTTGTGCTGCCACTAAAGAATGAACCAAACCATGAACCGTCATCTTCTTTTCCTAGTGCATTGTCCCTGTAGTTTTGAATCCAACTGTTCTCAGGATTGTTTTGAGCAAGAAGCTCTATATAGTAGGGAGAGTATGCTTCCATCTCATCGCTTCCTTCTCCAAACCAATTAGCCAAGATGTTTGGTACACGTGTATAAAAAGGAAGTGATGCCTCCTCTTGAGTAATAGAAGTTGATTTGTTTTCTAATATCTTAAAGCTTTGGCAATCAACAGATATGATTGATTTATCAAACATAAATGAAACAATTCCAATATTGTTTGATCTACATGTAGCACTAAAGTCTTCTTTTAAAGGTGTCGGATGGCCAAGTGCTGATAAGTCTGTTGCAAAGATATCGGGATGAACCCAGCTTCTTTCTTGGTGATAGCCAGTGATTTTTTTATAAATACTTGAACTAGGGGCAATAAGTAGACCACGGTGATAGTTATATCCGAGGACGATTTCATCGCCTACTTGTGGTGTCCATGTTCCACTTGGTAAGGCACTTTGTTCAAGTGCAAAGATAGGTGAAGTACTTAAATGAATTACGTCGGCAGTAATGCTTTGCACTTCTACCCACGATAATGCAGTAGAATGTGCTTCATCAAATGTATGAACGATGGCACCAAACATACCAACTTGAGCACCTTCAATGTTAGGAGCTGTGATCTCGTTTGAGTTAATAGAGATGATCTTCGTATGTAAGGGAGTGTTAATGATTGCAAATAAAGAAAGTGAAGAAAAAACAAAAAGTAAAATTAGACGCATAAGTTCCTCTGTGGTGTGTAATTGGAGGATTATACTTTTTATACAATTAAAGCCTAATTAGGATTGAAATTTGTCTGATTTATTGGATGATAAGTGAAGATTAGATACGCTTTGCTAATTTTTCAAGAGGCATTTTATTTATGTACAGATTCTTTTACCTTCTATTGTTGCCCTCACTTTTATTTTCATCACAAGTTGAATATACAAAATGGACAAATGGTGAGTCCTTCTTAAACTTTTTACAAAAGCATGAACTTCCTCAAAAAGTTTATTATGACCTGGATAAGGCTGATCAAACTATCACAGAAGAAATTTTTGCTGGGGTGAGTGTTCAGATACTACGTGATGCTAATGAGACAATCGAACAGGTACTTATCCCGATC
>JBFFDB010000099.1:0-3994 GCA_041559595.1 Sulfurimonadaceae bacterium | reverse complement strand
GTAGGATCATTTTTATAATACCATTTATCAAAGACTTCTACACGTGGATACACCTGCGTTAAAAAAGTCAAGAGCCCTTTTTCATTTAACATATCCCATAAGTCATTCATAACAGTTTTTGGGTCATACAGATGTTCTATGACCTCTGTAGACGTGATGAAATCATACTTCTGCTTCATAGCTTCTTCATCTTTTGCATAAAAATGATCATATATTCTCATCTTATAGCCTGCTTCTTCAAACATCAAAGACAATGTCGGTCCAGGGCCTGAACCAAAGTCTAAGCCGCAGGCCTGCTTATCAACTCTTGCAATTACAGGATCAAGTACCATTCTTAGGTATTTTCTGTAACCCTCATCATCTGGTGAATTCGTATGCAAGTCATAACGTGCTTTTTCATCATCTTCATTCAAACGATGTTCTTCTAAGACAAAGACCAAAGAACACTCTTCGCACTTATTGAAACTGCGCATTTTATCTTCAAAGAAGAACTGCGTCTTAGTGCTATGGCATAAGGGACAGTGTTTAGTCAAGTTCTTTTATTTTCCAAGGAAGACCTTGTTTATTTAACTCATCCATAAACACATCAGGGTCGAACTCTTCCATGTTAAAGACACCCTCACCTGACCACTTGCCTTCAACCATCAATTTTGCACCAATAACCGCTGGTACACCTGTTGTATATGAAACACCTTGGGATTTAACTTCAGCATAACACTGTTCATGATCACTGACTTGATAAATGTATATCTTTTTCTTTTGACCGTCTTTGATACCCTCGGCAACAATACCGATATTAGTCTTACCCTTTGTACGTGGGCCAAGACTCGCAGGATCAGGTAGAAGTGTCTTTAAAAACTCCATAGGCACAATTTTTACGCCCTTGTGCTCTACTTCGGTAATACCTAGCATACCAACGTTTTCAAGACATTTCATATGCGTAAGGTAAGACTCGCCAAAGGTCATAAAGAAACGAATACGCTTAAGCCCTTTAATATGCTTTACTAAAGATTCCATCTCTTCATGATATAAAAGATAAGAGTCTTTAGGACCAACTTCTGGGTAATCCCAGACCATCTTAATTTCCATAGGTGCAGTCTCTATCCACTTACCATCTTCCCAATAGCGTCCATTAGCAGACACTTCACGAAGGTTTATTTCTGGATTGAAGTTCGTTGCAAAGGCATATCCATGATCACCAGCATTACAATCTAAGATATCAATAGTATGGATCTCATCAAAATAGTGTTTTTGAGCATACGCACAAAAAACATTTGTCACACCTGGATCAAAACCTGAACCTAGAAGTGCCATTAAGCCTTTTTCTTTAAAGGCTTCATGTTTTGCCCACTGCTCTTTGTATTCAAACTTTGCCTCATCTGGATGTTCATAATTAGCCGTATCTAAATAAGGAATATTTGTCTGTAAACACGCATCCATGATAGTAAGGTCTTGATATGGAAGCGCAACATTGATAAGTATATCTGCGCCAATCTTCTTTATTAGCTCTGCTAACTCTTGCGTATTATCCGCGTCAACTTGTGCAACATCAATAGCTCCATCTTCTAGTTCCGACTGAATTACTTCGCATGAGCTTAAACGACGACTTGCTAAGGTAATCTTTGTAAAGACTTCTTTGTTCATTACACATTTGTGTGTTACAACACGACCAACACCACCTGCTCCGATAATTAATACATGTGCCATATTCTTTCCTTTATTGAATAAATCCTATATATAAAATAGCTGCCCAAATTGCGCCTGTTAGTACCAAACTTAAAAACACAAGTGTAGCTCCAGCATCTTTTGCACGTTTTGCCAGTTCATGATACTCAAGCGTCACAAGATCAACAACACGTTCTATCGCGCTGTTAGTCACTTCAGCCATAATAGGGATAAAAAGTGAAAGAGATAAAATGACTTGAAAATGAAAAGCTAGGCGCAAGAGCCATGCTACAGCATTCAACACTACAAACAAGAGAATTTGCAATTTAAACGAACTCTCATGTTTAGTGATATCCACAAGACCTTCAAGTGCATACATTGTATTTTTAAAAAGGGTATATTTGGGTTTATTAAGTGCCAATATTTTTTTCCTATAACCAAGGTTTTTATGTCTGTAATTATAGTCTATTTTTATCGGGTTTTCATCTAGAACAGGAGAAAAATCAATCTTTTATATGGTCCAATATTTTTTTGGGTTTCACTAGGTATAAGGCGACCGTTGCAATACACATAAAAAGTAGGAAAAAACCTATATTTGCGCTCAGTTTATAAGAGATGATTCCAAAAATAACATTTCCATGAGGAACCAACATAAAAAAGCGTTTGGCATTTTTTTCAAACTTATGCAGCAACTCGTCGGTATGGTCTGCACCATAATATTTCAGTAGATGACGTTTATAAAAGAACAGATACAAAACATTCAATTCAATCAATTTATAAGCTATTAGAAAGTACACCATATACATATTAGTCTGAGTATCTTCAAAGTAGCTAATAGCTTCTATTGTGAAGATAGTATCAACCATTACACCTACGATTGCAAGCGCAAATATAATGTAAAACATCATTCGTCTTTGTCTTCGCAAAGCACTTACTACAGGGAGCATACTAAATACTATCAACTTTCAACAATTTTGTTTTACCGACCATTAGATCTATACTCATTCCTAGACGTTTAAACACACTCTCTTGTCTGTACTCAAGGTTATGTTTTTTACAGATTTCTTTTACGATGGGCTGCATACGCTGGTATTGGTTCAAAGGTAGATTTGGAAAGAGGTGGTGTTCAATCTGATAGTTTAACCAACCATGTCCAAAGTCAATTAAATCTGAACCTGTATTGTAATTAACACTCCCCATGATCTGACGCAAGTAGAACTCACCTTGTGATTTATGAGGTTCTTCAAAACGATAAATATCTTCCGCTGAGTGATTAGGCACAATCACTAAAAATGAGTGTAAGTTTGCAACCAGTTCTGCAATAACAGAGATGATAAAGGCATTAAACATTGCTTCGTTTCCAAGAGGTAAAAACAGAGCTGGGATAACAACAAATTTAACTAATGCATAGGGTAAAACATAGTTTTTCCATAATTCTCTACCATTGGCTGTAAACGGTGAGTACTCTAGGCTTTTTGACTCTGCTAGATTTTGTCTGCGTCTCTCTTTGTTTTTCAAAATTCTAAGTGTATTGGCTGCATAATAGGTAAGTTTCCATGTTGCAGCTAAAAGGTACACAAAAAGGTATTTAGTCCACATAGGAATATTTAAACGCGTAATAGGCTGTAGGTTCACTTCTACATTATCTGGGTCTTCATCTTCACCAAGGTGATAATGGTGCATGATATTATGTTCATATGCCCACGCCTCAGGCTTAATCCAATCCAACCAATCCACATAGCGACGAGGACCTTTGGCAAAACCACTTTTCGTATAACGAAATGGTACATTAGGTACCTTATCGTAGGCACCATGCAAGATCGGATGTGCCACATTTGCCCATCTTGACACATTAGCAATACCGATTAATAAAGCAGAAGTCACAGCACCTACCCAAAAGACGAGACTGCTTAGACCATTCGCACGTGTTTCCATATAACTAAGAAGGATAATAAGAGCATACCCCAAGAGGTTTAGACCTCTTCCCCATTTTTCGAGCTTTAAAAGATGTTGAAAATCTTCATATGTTGCTGAGCCAAGGTTCTCTTTGATTTCTTCAATATCTTTTTGAAGCTGGTCTTGGTCTATCTCTTCGTATCGTGCATATTGCGGTTTCACTGATTTTCCTCTTAAAGATACAAACCTTCACTACACTAAATAGCCCAAATTGCTTATCAATTAAGATGATAACTTTCCGGTCGTCTTGTAACAATAAATATTTTTTTTGGAATTATACAAAAGCTTTGTTTAGGAGAAGTTTGAATATCAGATAAACCATACACCTTTCAGTCTCATCAAGATATCATAAAATTGATATTTAGTTACTGAT
>JBFFDB010000098.1:0-4096 GCA_041559595.1 Sulfurimonadaceae bacterium | reverse complement strand
TTAGAAGTTCAACTACGTATCAATTCAAAGCCTATCTATCTTTTTGTTAATCATTGGAAGTCAAAATCAGGACCAGAAAGTAAACGGATCCAATATGCGAGGGCACTTAAAAAACGTCTTGATCAACTTCCAAAAGACACTCACTATATCTTAGCAGGTGACTTTAATGAAGACTATGAAGAGCATAAAAAATTCATTAAAAAGCGAAAACATAATGACACCAAAGGTATTACAGGTATTAACCACATCCTTCAGACTATAGATGCAGATAAAAACCTATACACAAAAGAGACACTGACACAAAATGGAAACTATAATCTATGGATGGAAGTAGACAAAAGCGAACGTTGGTCACATACTTTTAAGGGACAAAAAGAAGCACTTGATCATATCATCATCTCGCCCTCATTAGTTGATCAAAAGAGTAGTCATTATATTTTGGGGAGTTTTCAAAGTTTTAAGAGAGATTACCTCTTTACAAAAGGAAAGAAGAAGAAACTCTACAGATGGCAAAGAAGTCGAAGCAGACCTCTGCATCATATTGGAAAAGGATATTCAGACCACTTGCCCATAGTGGCCTCGTTTTATATCCCTTAGGCTATCCAGCCTCCACCAATAAGTTTTTTATCATCATAAAAAACGGCTGCTTGGCCTTTAGCAACGCCTAAAACAGGCTCTTTTAGTTTTATCATTGCCCTATCACCATTCACTTCAACGTGACAGGGTACAGCTGTTGTTCGGTAGCGTAGTTTCACTGTTGTATCAAAACTAGTACGTTCATCAAACATATTCATATCTCGCAGTTCAACATCAAAACACTCTAGCTCTTCTTTTAGTCCAACTTGTATCTGATTTGTCTCAGGAAGAATCTTCGTTACAAAATGAGGATCATGTGCACCGTGTACGGTAAAACCTTTACGCTTTCCAATTGTATAGTGCATGTATCCCTTATGCGTACCTACTACATTACCTTCAGCATCGATAACTTCTCCAGGTTGATCGACTTGAACATAGTTTTTCAGGACATCTGTATACGTTGTCTCAACAAAGCATATCTCAGACGATTCAGCCTGTGAGGCAAAAGACTCTAAGCCTTCGATCTTTGCAGCATACTCTTTGATATCTTTTTTGTGACGTGTGCCCAAAGGAAAGATCAAACGTGGGAGAATCTCTTTTTTGATATAAAAAAGAAAATAACTTTGATCTTTTGTATCATCTTCGGCTTGAAGAAGATACTTTCCATCTGTTTGAATATAATGACCAGTAGCAAGAAACTCCGCACCGACTTTATCCGCAAACTTAAGCATCTCACCAAACTTTAGATTTCTGTTACAAAGTGCACATGGATTTGGTGTTTCACCGTCCTTATACGTTTGAATAAAAGGATCGACTACCTTCTGCTTGAATGTCTCTTGAAGATCAAGAATATGAAGTTTAACCCCAGCAAAGTCTGCTGCTTTTTGTGCACGAGCCTGATGAATCTCATGATAACCAGGTTTTGAGTGTAATTTCATATACACACCCTCTACCTCGTACCCATCTTCTTGCAGTAAAAGTGTTGATACTGTAGAATCAACACCCCCACTCATTCCAATTAAAACTTTTTTCTTTGCCATTATTTATCCTAACTACGCCCTATATCGTACGAGTCTTTACCTTTGTCAATATCACGGTTTTGAAAAAAATCGGATAACGATTGGTAATATTCCGTACCTTCCATACCGACTTCTTTTAAAGCCTCGATCTGATCTCCTAAAGAAGCTTGTATCTTCTCAGCTATATGATTCAGATCATCTGTTAACGTAATAATATCCAAATCTTCTGCATCTATCATACCTTCTGCTAACAAAGTGTTTTTTAAATAATCCATTAAAGGTTGAAAAAACTTCACACCAACGACAAAGATCCGCACCCCTCTGACCTTCTTAGTCTGCACTAAGGTTAATGCTTCAAAAAGTTCATCTAATGTCCCAAATCCACCTGGAAAAATCACATAAGCAATAGAGTATTTGACTAACATGACCTTACGAGAAAAGAAGTAATCAAAGGTACGTTCTTTTGTCGTATAAGGATTCTTAGCCTGTTCCATTGGTAAATCAATATTAAGACCAATAGATTCAACATTGTTTTTATAGGCACCTTTGTTCGCGGCTTCCATGATTCCAGGCCCACCACCGGTAATAACATTAAAACCGGCAGCTCCAAGTTTATTACCTAATTCTACGGCTCTTATATAATATTCATGTTCTCTATCTGTACGTGCCGATCCAAATACTGTAACAGAGGGTCCAAGATCAGACAATTCTTCAAATCCATGGACAAAGTCGGCAATAATTTTAAACACTGACCACGTATCTGCTGACTTAATATCCTTAGCATAACGCTGTGTAATAATTTTTTGTCCAGCTTTTCGGCGTTCCATGACAGACCTTCTTCTAAGTTTTTATTATCTAAGTATTAGTATATTGTTTTTGTAAGTATAAAGTAAAGCAGATATATCCAAAGAGTACCTAAATAGACTTGGCTAGGTAAGGTACTTCAGTTATCCTTTTAACTGTTGTAAACGAGCTTTTTTACTACCAATAGTAGTTACTTGAACACCAAAGTTACCATCAACAATAACAACTTCACCTTGGGCAATGACATGATTATCGACTAATATGTCTAGAGGGTCGTTAGCTAATTGATTAAGTTCAATAACAGAACCGATATCCATACTCAATACATCTCTTAATAGCATCTTTTTTCCACCAATACGAACACGTACGGGAAGTTTAACATCCATAATAAGATTAATATTATTGTCTGCATCACCTTCAAAAGCTGCTGCAGAAGAAGCTGATGAGCTAGCAGAAGTTGAAGAAGGTGCGTCTGGTTCACTTCCTGCAGCCGCAACTGAATCGCCCTGTGAGCTAAATGCGGCTTCAGTAGCTTCATCAACGATAAACATAAACAAAGAGTTGATATCACCTAAAGAGAAGTTATACACATACATTTTAGAATAGGCTTCTAAATTAATCTCTCCATCATCTGCTATAAACTCGACATCAGTCACTTTAATGTTTAAGTTAGGAAGTTCTGATTGAGAAGTCAAGGCTGTAGAAAGTGCAGAAAAAATGTTTGATACAATCTCTTTAGCTGCATCAAGGTCCTCATCATCCATACTCTCCTTACCTTCACCCTCACCGCCAAGCATAAGGTCACCCAAGGCTGTAGCTAAGGTAGGAGGAATTGATATAGCCACCCGCGCATTTGTATCACCAGTCACCTCTGCCGTTATCATTGCTGTAGGAGGAATGATATTAGAGACAATAGAAAGAGATTCTTCTTCTTTTAAATCTAAACTAGGTGCTTGTCCTGTCAAACCTTCAATGGTTGCTATTGTCTCTGACTCAAAAAGTTTTATAAACTCATTCATTTTCAAAATCCTCATCTTCTATATCATCGTAAATGATCTCTTTAACCCCAGATATCTTTTCACGGCGAACTTCTTCATAATGCTTTAACACACGTTTGACATCATCACGTTCTGTGTATATGATCTCAGTAATACAGATCGACTTTCTAAAGCGACGCAGGCCTACCTCACCTTTAAAACGTTCTTTTCCATCTACACTTAAACTAACAATATCATCTGCACTCGAATTTAATCGAATAATGTCTCCACTGTTTAGATTAAGTACATCACGCAGACTCAGTTCTGCCATACCAAGGTTGGCTTCAACCGTTACATTTGCCCCACCAATAAGAACTTGTAACTCTTGGTTACGACTCTTCTTTGAACTTGTTTCATTAAGCATCAAGTCGCGAGAAGCAAGTTTTGGAAGTACAGGCTCAAGTGCAATAACGGGATAACATATATTCATCATTCCTGAGCTGTGTCCAATAATGATCTCCATTACGACCATAACGACAATCTCATTTTGTGCCACGATCTGAACAACATTAGGACTAGACTCTTTAGACTCTACAGAAGGGTATACTTCAGCCACTGGACCCCATGCCTCTTTGAGCGTTGACATCATTACGCGAAGCACTGTTTCAAACAGACTTAACTCAATATCAGAGAATTCTCTATTTGATTCAAAGGGTTCAC
>JBFFDB010000097.1:0-4111 GCA_041559595.1 Sulfurimonadaceae bacterium | reverse complement strand
CTGGTAAATAAAACAAAGGAAACAACAATGGAAAGAAGAAAATTTTTAAGCCTAAGTGGACTAGCAGCAGTAGCTGCTGTCGTACCTGCGGCAAACGCTGAAGACTTCAGAAAAACTAAACCAACTGTATGGACAGCTCACACTGTTGATGATGCTGTAATGGCAATGTACGGTACAAAAGCTACAACTGAAAGCGGTGTAACTGTTACTATGCCAGATGTTGCTGCTAATGGTGGTGCTGTTCCAGTTAACGTTAAATCTTCAATTGATGCTAAATCAGTTGCACTTTTTCAAAATGCTAACCCTGAATCAGCTGTAGCTGCGTGGACTATCCATGAAGGTAGCATCATCGATTACGACCTTAAGATCAAACTTAAGTCAGATGGTACGCCTATTACTGTTACTGCTATCGTAGAAGGTAAAGACGGAAAACTATACTCTGGTGTTAAAACTCTTACTGTTGCACTTGGTGGTTGTGAAGGTTAATTCCCCTTCGCTTTTATAAACAAATTAAATAAAGGTATATTTATGAAAATTAAAGCAAAAATGAAAGGTGATATCGTAAAAGTTAAAGCCTTAGCAAAACACGATATGACTACATACGATCAAGCAGCTAAGAAAACTGGTGACAAAGAGAACGCTAACTTTATCACTCGTATTACTGCATCTGTGAATGGTAAACTTGTATATGAAGTATCTACAAGTCAATTCCTTTCTAAAAACCCTATCTTTAAATTCCAATTTAAAGGTGCTGCTAAAGGTGATAAACTTGAAGTAACATGGGCTGACCGTAAAGGTAATACTAAAACTGACAGTGCTAAGATCAAGTAATTTACTTGACCTTACTCGAAGCAAGGGCAATCCAAAAGATTGTCGCTTCTTCATCTAACACCTCTAATACAAAAGAACTTCCTTCATCTATCTCAGCTGCAAAAACGATCTTATAATCAAATCATCAGAAGATAATTTAATTATGAGCTTTAAAAAGGAAAATAGCGATGAGTATTAACAATGTTGGTCAAGTATTAGAACTTTTCATCTCTGTCAAAGATGAGAATGGAAATACAGTTACCATATCTCAAGATACACTTGATCTGGATACTGGCGGTGTACTTAAAGACAAGTTTCACGCTAAAGACCCTGGACGTTCTATACTCCTTAGCTCTGTTGAAAGCTATACACTAACACAGCAGAACAATATAGATATGCCCTACGGAGCCTTGGGTGAGAATATATTAATGGATTTTAATCCTTACAAACTTCAAGTAGGAGACAGGCTTACCATTGGAGACGTTATAGTTGAGATAACACAAGAGTGTACTCTATGCAAGGGACTTTCAAAAGTCAGTCCAAAAGCTCCAAAACTTTTAAAAGAACACAGAGGTATCTTTGCTAAGACTGTTACACCAGGAACTATAAAAAAGGGAGATACTGTTTACATTTGATGATTAAGATTAACTAGATATAAATAGTGCTAGAATTCTCTTTACAATACAAAACAAGGCAGTTCATCAGATCTGCATTTGACATTAACAATAAGGAAACAAATGAAAAAGATTTACTCAATCTTAGTAAGTGCTCTTGTAGCATTCGCATTTACTGCATGTTCAGGCAAGACTCCAGGTGTAGTTGGCGGTAATGATGGTCAAGATATCCGTATCTTTACAGTAGCTAATCCAGACGGTAAAATCACAACTAAAACAATCGAGAAAGCGTTTGAAGAAACTGGTTTTATTATTGATGGTAACAATAATATGAACTCACCATTCAAACCACGTTTTGGTAAGACTTACTATGAGACTTATCACCTATTTACAGTACACAGTTCTAAACATGTACTAGCTCTTGTTAAAGACTATCCAAGCATCGGTCTTCTTTCACCTTTAAGCATGTCACTATACTCTAACAGAGATGATGATTTGACTAATGGTAAGACGATGAGCATCTCTGGACTTACACTTAGAGGTATGTCAAGAATCACAGGTATTCCTATGGATAACCCGGATCTTATATCATATGCAAAATTATTAGAAGAAGCACTTGCTAAAGCACTACCTGGCGGTCACTTTAAAGAGCTAAACTACGAACACATTGCTGATATGCTAGAAATGCATGCAACGACGTTTGAGGCTGAGCTTGGTGGTGAAACTGAGGATGAGATCCTAGAAGCAAAAGATGATTTTGAAGCTGAGTTTGAAGGTGAGATGGAGCCAATCGGTTTCTTATTCCCAGGTTTCATTGACTTTGCAAGTGAATTTTCTGATAAAGGTTATGAAGTATATGACTACTATGACACGTACTCAGTATGTAAACTAGACGTCATCTACCCAATTCACCAAGACCATCCGGAAGTTGGTGCTTTTGCACCATGTAGCTTCTATGTCTACAAAAAGAAAGGCGAGGCAACAACATATATGGGTTACCCAGCTGTTAAGAACTGGATCAGCGCGACTGATTTAGACACTGAGAAGGAAAAAACCTTTGACTCACTGCTTGAAGCAGAACAACTATTCCAAGATACTGTTAGATCAATTACAGAATAGTCACCTCTCTTTAGGGATTTTTGCTACTTAGTAACAAGTAGCAAATCTCTTAAAATTAACTCCTTCATTTTATTTTAATACATACAAAAAAAGCTATACTAATTCACCTAAATCTATTTTATTTTCTACTTCTGAAAATAAGACATTATTAAAAAGGATAACTATGAAGTTTCTTACAAAACTTATCATTCCTGCCCTGATCACAGTCAGCGCGTTTGCAGTACCTCAAGAAGGCGATGTCAAATTCACACCTTCTGATAACAAAAACCTGGCAATCGTATATACATTTGAAGAAAATATTGATGACAAGTTCTTCCCATTTGTCGATAATGATCTCAAAGACCTTGGATTCTTTGTCAATGATCCACATCACAATGTACAAGCTGTGTATGAACAAAAGTTTGGCTCGACTGATCTAGACAATATCGCTTTTTCATCACTTGTAAATGACAAGGGCGTTAGAGAGCTTATGAATAAAGATCCTCGTATTGGTGCCTTTACCCCTTTTAACCTTCTTACATACCGTACACAAGCTGATATGGAGACTGTAGTGGCTCACCTGACTCCTGAAGCAATGCTTGACATCCTTGAGATCTCGGATGAAGAGATAAGAGCACCTTTTATTGAGATGTTCAAACCACTTGATGCTGCTATTTCAGAAAAACTTGGTGGTAAAGTATCATATGTTCCTGTTGCAGGACGTGCTGAAGACACAATGTTGAACTTTGAGATCCCATTTGAAGAACCTGAAGACATTGATGAGTTTCTAGAAGAGTTCCAAGAGAAGTTTGAGAGTACATTTGAGTTTAAAGGCTATATCATAGCAGGTTTTTATAATGTTAAAGAGAGCCTAAACTCAGACGAAGATGTTATGCCTGAATACGTTTCCTACTGGGCATTTGATCTGTGTCATATTGAGTTCTCATATAATGTTTTTGATGGCAAAGATGGTGTGCCTATGGCCGGGACATTCGCCCCTTGTTCAATGTATGTTTATGTAAGAGAAGGCGAAAACAAATTCGTTATAGGTATGCCTACATTAAGAGCGTGGAGTGGTGCCCTAGGGATGACAGATCCAAAGAAGCTTGATATTATTGACAAGCTAGATGTAGAGATTACAGAAATCATCAAGAGCTTAGGTGGTGTCGAAACACCAAACGGTAACCCGCTAGAAAGATAAGTCTTATCCTAGAGCTTCTAACGCTCTAGTCTCTTTCATATTTACTTTTTCTTCTTTTGAAAACAACTACTCGGACGCTTTAAGCTCAGCATAGAGCTTAGTACAGGCTAAAACATCACTTCTACTAGGTTTAACACGTACAGATAGGTATGTGACTGTCCCATCTGTTGCTACTTTTCTAAGTGCCGTTGCATAGACCCAGTAATGCCCCCTGTCTTTGCGCATATTCTTTACAAAGCCTGTCCAGAACCCTTTGGACTGTATATCATCCCAAAGGCCTTTAAAAGCGATACGAGGCATGTCAGGATGACGCACTATATTATGTGGTTCACCTATAAGTTGATCTAACTTATACCCAGCTAACTCACAAAAAGTATCGTTTGCATAG
>JBFFDB010000096.1:0-4112 GCA_041559595.1 Sulfurimonadaceae bacterium | reverse complement strand
ATAGAGACTGCATTTGGGCTCAGACTCTCTTTTAAAATTTCAAAATATTTTTCACGTTCATGCTTTAGAGTCAAGAAATGAAAGAGCGCTCTATCATGCCAAAGTGTATATTTTTCTTTGGGGTGAAAATTTATAATATCTGAACAGATATACTTAGGTATATCGGCATGAATATTAAGTCTTTTTTTGACGATATCTAAAGAGGTCTTTGAGGTATCTAGTAAAGAGATATTCGTATATCCATCTTGAATGAGCCTGTCTGCCAGAAATGAAGCGCCACATCCAACATCTATAATGGCATCATTAGCACTAGCGTGCTTTTTAATAAGCTCTAGGGAGTATTCAGGAGAATTTTGATGCCAGAGTACCTGTGTATAGTCTTTCGTCTTAAAGATACCATCCCAGTGCGCTTCTCTTAGGCTGTCTGCTGGAATCTTTTTTGCCTTGAAGGTTGCACCATAAGTTGTATCTGAAGTTGTGTAATGGGTAAGTCCTGTACACTCGATCTCACCAAAACCGGCATCAGCCATAATCTTCATCAGTTTGTCTTTTCTCAACGTTCCTGCGACACAGTTTGCCCAATCACCTTCACTTGGCTCAGTTGAACAACACGGCGTACATGCGTTCTCATCTGAGGTATCTATCATATCAGCAAACATGATTTTTCCATTAGGCTTTAAGACCCTGTAGATCTCGGCAAAAACACTCTCTTTACATGAGGTGAGATTAATTGCTCCATTTGAGATGACAACATCGACACTTTCATCTTCAAGGTCTATATCATCAAAACTGCTTTCTAGAATTTCTACATTGTTAAATCCAGCTAATATAGCATGCTCTTTAGCTTTTTGCACCATCATCGGTGTGATATCAACACCAATGACTCTTCCACTTTCTCCTGTCAGATAAGCAGCAACCAAAACATCAACGCCAGCGCCACATCCTAGGTCTAAAACCGTAGAACCTTTTTCAATCATGCCTAGGCTAAAGGGGTTTCCAACGGCTGCACAGTACTGCCATATCTGCTCAGGAAGCTTTTGGAACCATTCATCTGAGTACTTATGTGCCTTGGCATTGTCTAAGCCCTTGTCCCAACCAAAGTCTTGCGAGGGTGTTTGCGCTAATGCAGAATAAAGTTCGATTATTTGTGAATTTGCAGCCATCAGATTATTGGGCCTGAACTTTAAGTACTACACCTAAACCGTTTTCATACGGAAGACCTGCTTGAACCCATCCTTTGAGTCCACCTTCGAGAGAATAAACATTTTTGTAGCCCAAACGTTTCAGCGTTTGTGCGGCAAAGACACTGCGTCCTCCACTTCTACACCATGTTACGATGACGGCATCTTTGTTTTTGAGCATGTTCATGATTCTAAATTCCATATTACCACGCGTCATTGCATAGGTCTCATCAGCGTAGATATCACCTTCTGCTCTTTGTTCAGCTTCTCTTACGTCAAGTAAGATGACATCTTCTTCATTATCGATCATCTTTTTGACAACAACAGGAGCGATCTCAACAACATCTTGACGGGCATAATACAGAAGTTCATCGGCTTCTTTATATCCGATACCGCTACAGGTACTTGCACCTTTTTTAATCGTTGGATTTTCTTTCTCTTCTCTGATATAACGTAAAACAAAAAGCTCTTCTTCTACATCTGTTATATCATCTACTGTGTCAGACGAAACAGAGATAAGGGCTTTTTTTGCTTCTTTTTTAGTTGGAGTTTCTGGGGCAACAGCACAGGTCTCACAAGCGTCTTCTACTTCAAAATAGTCATATCCCCATTGTGGAAAAGTCAGCATAATAATCGCAAATACACTCACTAGAGCTAAGAAGATCTTTCCTGAGAAAAATCCAGACTCTTCATCACAAGCACACTCTATATCGTTTTGAGGTTTTAACTTATCCCACCAAGCATAAGCCAGAAGAAGTACAGTTAACACAACTAAGTAGTTGTGATACGGTTCCATCCATGAAAAGCTAGAAGCCAAGCTGCTTGAACCTGCAAGTACAGCAAGTACTGGAGTAACACAACATAATGATGCCGCAATGGTTGCAGCGATACTGGATAGAATTTTTTTATTTGCCATACTATGTCCTTGAAAATATTTAGCTTGTAGACTAAATAGCGTGTGCAATAGTAGTGCTTTTGGACTTAGTATAAAGTAAATTTGCACATAGCTATTAAAGATGAAACCTCATAATAAGACTGAGGCTTTTTAGCCTAAATCATGGCAAGTCAGTTTAGTTTTTTTGTATAAAAAGCTTTCTCTTAAGTGTTGGATTTAATCGAGTGATATAAAAATAAATAATATTTTAGTTATTATACATATATGAATGCACTTAGAATAGATTTTAGCTCTGATTATGTACAATCAGCATTTAGAAATGACTATGTCAAAGCCGATAGGTTTATGTTATATCTATTATTTGCTCATTGGATGGTAGCAACCTTTTTAGTATCACAGGCTTATAATACATATGCATATGGATTTATAAGTGGTGGATTTATATTTACTGTCAACCTCGTTTTATTTAAATATTATAAAGGGACATCTGTATTACGCTATGGTGTAGCCATAGGGTTAATGATGTTCTCTTCAATATTTATACAACAGTATCTTGGCCGCATTGAGATGCACTTTCACATTTTTATTGCCATGGCACTATTAACACTGTATAAAGATATATACCCTGTAGTTGTTGCAACGATCACAACTGCTATATATCATGTGTTATTTAATTACCTTCAATCAACAGGCATGTATTTTTTAGATACTCCTGTCCTAATATTTAATTATGGTTGTGGTTGGGATATTGTTATGTTACATTGTATATTCGCAGTAACAGAAGGTGTTGTCTTGTCTGCTATTGTAAGAATCCAGATAAATAATCATATCTCACTCATAGAATCTGAATACAATTTAAAAGAGGAAATCAAACTCAATAAAAAACTTGCTAAAGAAGCAGGGCAGTTTGCTCGTGCACTTGATGAGAGTAACATCATCTCAAAGACTGACCCTTTTGGGAAAATCACCTATGTCAACAAGAAGTTTTGTGATCTTAGCGGCTATACAGAAGAAGAGCTGGTTGGTAAGACTCATAATATGGTTCGCCACCCAGATATGCCTTCTGAAGTATTTGCATCTATGTGGAAGACTATTAAGTCTAAGAAGATTTTTAAAGTGTTGATCAAAAATCTAAATAAAGATGGTTCTGCGTATTATGCAGACTCGACAATCATTCCAATTTTGAACGTTGATAATGAGATAGAAGAGTTTATTGGTGTGCGATATGATGTAACGGAGTTAGTGGCGTCTAAAGAAAAAGCAGTGAAGTCTCAAAAAGCAAAAGATGAGTTTTTGGCTAACATGAGTCATGAACTTCGAACACCTCTGAACTCTATAATAGGTTTCATCAAGCAAGCAGATAAAAAAACTGAAGATGAGGTTGTTCACAACTATTTAGAGACTTCATTAAATAGTTCAAAGCAATTGTTAGAACTTATCAATAATATACTTGATATTTCAAAGATCGAAGATGGAAAATTCAGTATAACGAAACAACCATTCTTACTCTTAGACAATTTAAAAACTACTTTGAACGTATTTAAATTAGATTGTGATAATAAAAATATTTCATATGTGTATGAACTTCCTTTTGAAGAGAACCTGACATTAGATGGCGACTGGCAAAGAATAGCACAAATCATCACTAATCTGATTTCAAATGCGATTAAGTTCACTGACAAAGGTGGTACGATAACTGTACGAGGTGAATATACAGACTCGACGTTTATATGCAGTGTCAAAGACACGGGTATAGGACTAGATGAAGAGTCTCAAAAGCGCGTGTTTAAGGCTTTTGAACAAGCAGACACATCGATTACGAGAGAGTATGGAGGGACGGGGCTAGGACTAAGTATATCGCTTCAACTGGTCAATATGATGGATGGTGAAATCACTCTTGATAGTGCGATAGGCAAAGGCTCGACCTTCACAATAAAACTCCCTCTTGAACGTATCAATGATAAAGAAACAGAAGAAACTACTGATTCTATGAGCAGTTATAGCTTAGATAGAGAAAAACTATCAGGACATATCCT
>JBFFDB010000095.1:0-4144 GCA_041559595.1 Sulfurimonadaceae bacterium | reverse complement strand
GTCACGTACTAGTTTACGCTTGAAATTTACTACTGATGATTTGATCTCAGCATATTCCCACTCAGATGCTACTTCAGAAGCTTCAATCTCTTTAGCAATGTGCTTTAAAGCCGAATTTCTCTCGCTCTTTGCCATCTGTGCTATAGCATCTTCTATTTGTGCCTTGTACTCTTTTTCAACATATGCATATATCTCAGAGTTTGAAACCTCTTCAATAAACACAACCTCTTCGCTTGCTTTAGCAAGAGGTATCATCGCTTCTTCAAACTGTGTATTTGCTACTTCTAATGCATCTTGAGCAATACCGATAACATCTATCAGCTCATCTTCACCCATCGCATTTGAGACAACTGTATTAATCGTTTCCGAAGCTAAGCTCGGGTCTATCATCGGGTCTATCATTGGTGCTGGGATAACTTCTGTTTCTACTGAACCAAGTGTGCGCATCTCAATCATAAGAAGGTCTTCTTTTGAACCTGCGATAAATAGGTCTAAGGTAGAGTCTTGCATCTGTGTATTTGTTGGATTGATCTCGATCTTACCATCGATCTTTCCAAGACGAACACCTGTTACTGAGTTTTTAAATGGAAGGTCTGAGTTTAACATCGCTGCTGATGCTGCATTCAGAGCAAGACGTTGAAGGTCAGCCTCACTGTCAACACTTAACACCATAATCGTTATCTGTGTTGGGTGTGAAAAACCTTTTGGAAATACAGGACGAAGTGATCTGTCAACAAGACGTGATGTCAGTGTTTCAAAGTCGCTTGGCTTCGTTTCTCTTTTGAAGAAACCTCCAGGAATTTTTCCCGCCGCGTATGTCTTTTCAAGATACTGCACAGTCAAAGGTAGAAAGTCACCCTGAATAGACTCTTCTCTATCAACCGTAATAGTTGCTAGAATAACAGTGTTACCAACTTTTAGCCACGCCGCTCCATTAGCTTGACGTGCTACCTTGTCAAACTCATACTCTTCAATGTGATTGTTAACTTCAAATATACACTTACTCATACTATAGCCTCTTTCTAACTGTCCATAATTTTTTAGCGATACGAAAATAATTCCTAAAATAGAACCATTATCTTACCGCTGCCTTGGAAGTTTAAAAAAAAGACTCTATAAGCTAATGAGTCCTCTATTTATACTTCAAAAATATTTAGCTTTGTTCCTCTAGAATATCTTCTATCTCACTCTCTTTAATAGGGGTAAAATCTTCATAATAACAGTAGGTTTTTACGTAGTCATTGACCTCATGCACAACATAAGACTCATCAACGATTTGATTAAGCGCTTCTGCTACTGATTTTGGTGCGACGGGTATAGCAACAAACACAGCTTTTGCATCTAAGGTCATTGCTGTCTTAATCCCTGTCATTAATTTCATCCCACTTTCACAGCCCTCATCGATCAAGAGTACATGTTCATCCTTGAGGTTTGGAAACTGTGTACCTTTTCGAAACTGGTAGATTGAAGAAAGAATTTTTTCTTCATGCTTTCTATGCGCCTCGCCATAAATATAATCATATTGAATCCCAAAGGCATCAACAAGTTCTTCATGCACAACTATCTCTTCTGTCTCACTTACACGTCCAAGCTCACATTCATTATTTGAGGGTGCATAAATAGCTTCTGAAAACAACATATTTACACTAACACCGGCTCTTTTAGCAATGATAGATGCTATTTTCAATCCACCAGAAGAAACAGCAATCAACTTCCATTTTTCTTGACGAATACGCTCAATTGGAAGTGTATCCATTAACTGTATAGCAGCATCTTCTCTGTCTTTATAGTATTGACTCATATTGCAGCTCCTGCGGCTGATCCTAATAGGTATTTCAAGCTGTCCTCAGTAAATGAAGCCCCAAATCCAAGATAAAAATTATCCGCTTTGGAGTTTAAGAAGTTATCCCAACCTGTGTACATCTCTAAGTGTTTCAAGAAACGATAACGAAGACCTAGTTTCATGTGCATACTATCATCTCTTAGATCATTTTCTGCATTAAAATCGTAAGCTTCAAAAGTAACTTTCATATCATCTTTCATGGCAAAGTAGTCTACACCAAAACCACCTGTAGTCTCGATAAGACCCGCTCTAAACAAGAGATCATTATAACGCTTTCCATACTGTGCAGAAACATAGAACTTACCACCGTCATGTATTTCTGGTGCTCTAAAGTTTCCACTGCCATCTGTTTGCGTATAGTCATCGGTTGCAATAACACTTAACATATAATATGTTGATGGGTTCGGAAGGTAGTTAATGTCAACATAGGTTTTCACATAAGCATCATTCATCATATAATGTGCGTTCATACCAAACTGTAGTTCACTTTTAGTAAAGTTAGCCAAAAGTTTATCTACCTTTTTAAAGGCTTCTTCTCCACTGCTGAAAAAGTCACCCGCTGAAACCAGAGCATTATTTAATGGCTCTTTATTATCCACAAAGATATCAGAAAGGTTATCTTCTAAAGAGATGAATTTATCCATTGCGATAGGAAGTTTTTCATCTAAGGTACCACCAACACTATCAAAACGTTTGGTTAAAGAGTCAATCTGGTCCATAATATCAGGAAGTTTTTGGTTAACTGTCTTACCTGTTTGCGTAAATTCAGCGCCCATACTTTGAAAGTTTTCAATGGCACCAAAAAGGTTCTTTCTGTTTTCAGAAATCACCTCACGAAGTTCAATCATAAACAGACGTACTTCTTGGGCTGCTTTGTCCACACTATCACTTGTTTCTTCAAATGAAGAGAGTCTTTCTATCTTTTCTAACGAACCATTTTCTTTCAGACTTTGAGCAGAATTTCCAGAACTAATATTGATAAGTTTTCCGCCTAGAACATTATCTTGTGTGACCATAACAGAAGAGTCAATTGGGATCAGAACTCCCTCTTGGATAAAAAAGCCCAGCTTAACCTTATAGTCTTCCAGTGAGATAGTCTCTATATACCCCACTTCAACACCATTAAGCTTTACCTTACTCTTAGTTTCAAGTCCTGAAGCATCTTTGATATAGGCATTGACATGCATACCTTCTTCATTAAAACTACCAAGATCATTGACTTGGGTGGTAAGCATAAAGAGTAAAATTAAACCCGAGGCAACGAATGCTCCGACCTTGGCTTCTAATGTCATTTTTCTTCTTTTTCTAAGTTCATAAATTTACTCATTTTCTGATTTTTTATAATCAACTTCAAATCCGCCTAAAGGATTTAGGTTGAGTGTCAAATAAAGTACTTTATCTTGAATAGCAGATGCTTCGCCTGATGTACCTAAGGCAGGTCTAATATTTTCAACATATTGTAACTGTAGATTCCAACATCTTTTTTTAAATAGAAAACCTATATTTCGATTTTTTGTTTCGCTATTTTCAATATCATAAGCATATCCAGCAAAGTACTGCCATCTGCTAGAATAGTTATACCGCGCATTTGTTGTAAGATACCGTGAAAACAACCGCTTTGTATTTACAAGTTTATCTTGGTACAGATGTGAGGCATTAAAGACAAAAACACTGTTATTATAGCCTAATGTATTCAGTGTTTTTGAGATGACATTACGCTGATGGTTGTAAAAGGTATTATTATAATAATTAAGATTGTCAGTGATGTCATACCTTAATTCATTTTCTAAGTCACCATATTTATTATATCCGTCTTCATATATAAGAGGTTGACGTAATCGATGATAAAGCTTTTCTTTACCTTGTGGTGTAAAAACAAACTGTGTAAACTCTAAGGATGCTTCTTCTAATACTTCATTAATATTGTTGTATTCACATGGTCCAACACTGTTTTTACTACATATTTCTTTAAACATCTTTTCATAATCAGCATAAAAACCTGTCCTGTTTTGTGTTCCAGGATGTACATAGGCAGCAGTTACACTAACACTATGTGTAAAAGTATCAAAGGCTTTAACTAGGTTAGTATTTAATTCTACCCTTTGATAATCACGTGCATAAGTACCCGTATTATATCCTTGACTTGCAGAAGCACTAACCTTATATCCTTTACGTGTAACACTGTCATTTGGGCCATAAAAACTAATTGCTGAGGCATAGATGTTTTCACTAAGACCTAGTGTTAAGTACTCATCAAAGAGAGAAAACTGTAAGTCTAATGGGACATTAAGCTCATGTTGC
>JBFFDB010000094.1:0-4230 GCA_041559595.1 Sulfurimonadaceae bacterium | reverse complement strand
TGATTGAACGGTTCTCACTCATACGAGAGATCTTATCGATCTCATCAATGAAAACGATACCTTGTTGTGCACGTTCCACATCTCCATCAGCAGCTTGCAATAAGCGTGTCAAGATGTTTTCAACATCTTCACCCACATATCCAGCCTCTGTAAGACTTGTTGCATCAGCAATAGCTAGTGGTACATTAAGTACACGGGCAATCGTCTGAGCCATCAATGTCTTACCCGAACCTGTTGGTCCGACAAGCAAGATGTTTGATTTAGCGATTTCTGTCTCATCTTCTTCAACTTCGTGCTGCTTGAAGATACGCTTGTAATGATTATATACAGCAACCGAAAGAAGCTTACGTGCATTTTCTTGACCGATAACATATTCACCTAGAAATGCATTCATCTCTTTTGGTGTCATTAGTTTTCCATCCATCTGAGGCACGGATTGCTGTTCTTCTTCACTTATATCATCATCACCGAACATAATTCTATACGCTGAAATCACACAATTTTTACAGATATAGACACCATTTCCTGCTATAAGAGGATTTTCTTCTGTTTCAATCGCTTCACAAAAGCTACAATTTCTATGAATCACTGTTTTTCCTTTCGTATGCAATACCGCGTTTTGTTGTGATAGTGAAATCACATAAGGCTTTTACATATGCATTATTTGTACTCTCAAGCAATTCTTGAGCCGCTTCCTTAAGAGGTCGCCCTTTTTCAAACAGTTCTCTGTATGCCGTTTTTAATTCGTTGATCTCTTCTCTCTCAAGATTACGTCTAAGTCCTGTCAGATTAAGACCACGAAGACCTGCTCGGTTCCCTTCTGCCATACAAAAAGGAGGAACATCTTGAGATAATGCAGATGCTCCAGCTACCATGGCATAGTCACCAATCTTAACAAACTGGTGTATCGGTGTCATCCCACCAACAACAACATGGTTTCCAATCTCTACATGTCCTGCTATCGTCGCTGCATTTGCAAAGATACAGTTTGATCCAATAATAGAATCATGTCCAACATGTACATACCCCATAAACAGATTGTTTGAACCAATGACAGTTTTTGAACCACCACCTTCAGTTCCTGGATTAAAAAGTGTAAATTCACGAATAGTATTATTATCCCCAATGATAAGTTCTACCTCTTCGCCATTATATTTCAAATCTTGTGGTACTGAACCTATAACTGCATGTGAAAAGATTCTATTATTTTTCCCAATCGTTGTTTTTCCATAAATACAAGCGCCTTGTGCGACAGTTGTGCCCTCGCCGATAATTGCCTGCGAGGAGATAAAACAATATGGTGCTATAGAAACATTTTCAGCAATTTGTGCGCCATCTTCAATAATAGCTAGCTTTGATATCATACTCATTCTTAGCCTTACTTATCTACAACCATAGCTTTAAGTTCAGCTTCTGACACCATGTTGCCATCAACAAACGCTTTACCTTGAAGAACCCAGATAGCGCCCTTGTTCTTAACAACAGAGATCTCATACTCAAGTCTGTCTCCTGGACGAACTGGAGCGCGAAATTTTGCCTTGTCAATACTCATGAAGTAAACAACTTTTTCTGCTGCTTCTTCTTCTGTCATATCCATGCTTTTAAATGCTAAAATTCCACCCGCTTGGGCCATACCTTCAAGGATCATTACACCTGGGTAAATTGGGTGACCAGGGAAGTGGCCTTCAAAAACCTGTTCGCCAATACTGACATTTTTAAAACCTAAAAGTTTTTCATTATTTACAATGTCTGTCACTCTGTCAATTAATAGAAGAGGATATCTATGTGGTAATATTTTCTGAATTTCTACAACGTCCATCATAGTCAAAAAGCCTTTTTATAAAATTTGGCTATTTTAACAAAAAACAAGTTAATTTAGTATTATTTATATTTAAAGGGGAAAAGAAACTCGTATTAAGCTTCTTTTTTACAAGATTTACAGGTCCGCTATATTAAGCGTAAGCCCTTTTAGATGAGAGACTGGGTAAGAATAAGTAATCCCCGCCCCTTCGCCAATAAGATCGAGCTTTTCCATCATTACAGTAATCATGGAATTTACATTTTTTGTTGGTGTAATGAACATAAGATTTGAATCTGTAACTTCATGATTCACCCGGGTATAAAAGTTCTCAATCTGCTCTAGACCCAAACCGTACGCGCGCATAATCGTCACACCCTTTGCCCCTGCATTTTTGGCGTAGAGTAAGGCTTCTTCTTCTTTTTCATGCGGAACAATAACATGTACGGCTGAAAACTGAATATCATAGGTATGACGTTTATCTGTTCCTCTGATATTAACTGTAGATAGACCCATATCTTGTGCATGTTCAAGTGCATGACGAAGTTCATCCATATGAATAGCCTCAAGCTCATGCTCACCTTTAATCCCCATCTTTTCAGTGATAACCCCATAAGCCATAACCGTGATCATTGGAAATAAAGAAGCAAAAGCAATCAGTCCAAAACCATCAATCAAAGGATCACGTCCGGGAATATTGGTCGCAAGTCCTAGTCCTAAGGCTGCTACTAAAGGTACTGTTACAGTAGAGGTTGTCACACCACCACTGTCATATGCGATTGGAATAATATACTTTGGTGCAATAAAAGTCAGTGCTATAACAAAAAGATACCCTGCCATTATGTAATAAACGATCTCGCCACCATTAACAATACGAAAGGCACCCAAAGCAATACCTATAGCAACACCAAAGGCCACAAATATACGCAAAACAAAATCATTAATCTTTCCATCACTGATCTCTTTTGCCTTTTTCGCAATAGCAGTAAGCGAAGGCTCCGCCATGGTAGTGGAAAAACCAATAGCAAAGGCAAAGGTATAGATAATGACACTATTGTCATTTTGAGTCAATTGAAAAGCCATTGTCTCTCCAAGAGAGAAAAGACCCATCTCAAGACCAATAATGAAAGCATCTAAACCTAAAATCACTAAGGCAAAACCAATCAGTACATTTTTAATGTTTTCAACTGGTTTTTTTAGTACCATATATTGAAAAAAGAAAATTACCATTAAAATTGGCAAGACATCCATTACTACTGAGAACAAACCTTTTAACAGTGCCAGTGGACTTATATCAAAACTAAAAGATGCTTCACAAGCCTCGGCCACAACTGGTACTACAGGGGCAACAACTTCAACGGCCTCAACAAATTGGTAGACAAAGATTCCATAGAACTGTACAAATATCATTGGTGTTAACGAGGCAAAGGCTATGAGACCAAAACCATCAAGCACAGGGTTTCTTCCTTTTATCGTTGATGCTAGACCAATACCTAGTGCTGCGACTAAAGGAACGGTTACAGTTGATGTTGTCACCCCACCAAGATCAAATGCAAGTCCAACAATCTCTTTAGGTGAAAATGCTGTTGCAGCAACAACCAATATATAGCCTGCGATAATATAATAATGGATAGGATGACCTTTGATGATTCTCCATACACCAAGTACAATAGCAAATCCGACAGATAAAGCAACTACTATTCTAAGAACTGTGGCATCAATTCTTCCACAACTGATATCTGCCGCTTTTTGTGCAATAACTACCAAGGCAGGTTCAGCTACAGTGGTTCCAAACCCAATCATAAAAGAAAAAAGTATAATCCAAAAAGTTGAGCCTTTTTTAGCAAAGTCACTTGCTAGCTTTTCACCTACAGGAAAAATACCGACTTCAAGACCCAACAGAAATACCGCTAAACCAATACCAACGATAAAAAGTCCTATAGCCGTACTTAACCAGTTCTGCGGAACTGTTTGTATAATGGCAAGTTGAAAGAATATAATGACCAAGATAATAGGTAATAAATCCCGAAATGACTCTTGTAATAGTTTGATAAACGTAGATAAATTGAGCATAAATTTCCTTCTGAAAATAATATTGGAAGTCTAACCATCTAAGCATAAAAAAATGATAAAAAATGAAAAGAAATAAAGACTTCCTTAAAGAGATTATAATGTCCTCGAAAACTCATAAACATTTTAAATAACTACCTTAGCCTGCTTTGTAAAAATGTTACAATTTCAAAAAAGATAAGACC
Source organism: Sulfurimonadaceae bacterium (assembly GCA_041559595.1). Lineage (GTDB taxonomy): Bacteria > Campylobacterota > Campylobacteria > Campylobacterales > Sulfurimonadaceae. The sequence goes on along the minus strand of JBFFDB010000094.1, from coordinate 177 downwards.
TTCATCGTCTTATCCCAAGTATCTCTACAAGGCTAGCACTATATGGGCATCTTTGCTTTACAATCTCTTGCTGGCGGTTTCTTAGATGAAGACCTGCAGCGCTTTAACAAAATATTTGATGACTGGTGTGTTCAGTTTGAGTCTTTAGAAGATGCACAGCTTATAGTCGAGAGCCTT
>JBFFDB010000093.1:0-4238 GCA_041559595.1 Sulfurimonadaceae bacterium | reverse complement strand
TTTACCTGTTATAGGTGATCCAATTACTATAGCGGCAGGTCTAATACGCTTGCATATTTTTTACTTTATCTTAATTAGTTTTTCACTTCGGATTTTCAGATATTGGTTTATCTTGTCAATGCTGGAATAGGGTATGAATAAGCACTCGTACATAGTTGTATTATGAGTTTGAGTATTCAGAATACAAGCGGGCTTAATGCGCTTCACTAACACAATTAGGGCTTAACTTCTTTTGTAGAATCTAGCCCTTAATCTTCTTGAAAACGCAATAGTGTAAAATACCAATATATAAGTTCTTGAAAGAAGTATAAATGGTAGATGTATTAGTTATCGGGTCTGGTGGGGCTGGTCTTGTTGCAGCGATTTCAGCCAAAGAGACAGGCGCTAGTGTCAAAGTGGTTGGTAAGTCTTTTGCTACACGTTCTCAGACTTCTATGGCTCAAGGTGGCATTAATGCTGCTATGGCAAATGTCGAAGAAGACAGTGTTGAAGCACATATAGAAGATACGCTCAAGTCAGCTCAGGGTCTAGCAGATGAGAGATCAGTTCGTAAGCTGTGTGAAGAAGCAATAGAAAGTATAGAGTGGCTAGATAGAATCGGTCTACCGTTTTCACGTACTAAAGATGCCAAAATTGCACAACGCCGTTTGGGAGGAGCTTCGGGAATTCGTGCCTGTTACGCCCAAGATTACACAGGCCTAAAAATACTGCACACCTTATATGATCAAGCCTGTAAACTGGGCGTAGAGTTTGTAAATGAGCATTTCTTACTTAATTATATTGTAGAAGATTCCTCGCAGGTGAGTGGAGCTGATTTTTTAGATATCAAGACAGGTGAGGTTGTACAGATAGAAGCAAAATCAGTTGTTGTTGCAACGGGTGGATATTCTCAGCTCTTTCATGGCTTTTCAACTAACTCCAGTGCTTCAACGGGAGATGGGCTTGCGGCAGCGCTTCGTGCCGGTGCTAAGCTTAGCGATCTTGAATTTGTACAGTTTCATCCGACAGGACTTAAAAACTCTGCTATTTTGATCTCTGAGTCTGCACGCGGTGCCGGTGGACATCTGCTAAATGCACAAAAAGAACGTTTTACAGATGAGTTGGCTCCACGCGATGTGGTGGCACGCGCGATCAATGACGAGATTATTAATGGCGGAGAAGTGTATCTGGATATTCGCCATTTAGGTGAAGCTTTTATTGATCATGAACTTCCTCAAGAGCGCAAGCTCGCTATCACTTATGAGGGAGTTGACCCTGTTGTAGATCTGATTCCTATTAAGCCAGTGGCACACTATACTATGGGTGGAATAGCTGTTGATGAAGATGCAATGAGTTCTATTTCAGGGCTTTTCGCAGCGGGTGAAGCAGCCAACCATAATGTACATGGGGCAAATCGTCTAGGTGGAAACTCACTCTTAGAGTTAATTGTTTTTGGACGTCAAGCAGGACAAAATGCAAGTGAATACGCTAAGCAAAGTACGGTTGTTTGCAACAACAATAGACAACTAGAAAAAGATACTCAATTCATCTCAGGGCTAAAAGAGATGAAGTCTGAGATAGATTTTTATGAGAAGAGAGCCCTTTTAGGGAAGACTTTTTATGAAGACGTTGGGATTAGACGCAGTGAAGAAGTTTTAAACAAGGTACTATCCTCTGTAAAGAAGATACAAGAAGAACTTCCTTTGATGGGGCCAGTAGACAAGTCCAAGGTGTATAACACGAATCTTACAGAGTTTCTTGAATTTAATAATGTGATAGAACTGTGTGAAGTCTTACTCCTTGGGGCAATCAATAGAAAAGAGAGTCGTGGAGCGCATTTTAGAGATGATCTACCGTCAAAAGATGATGCGTATATGGCACACACTATCAGTTATCAAGAAGAAGGTGATTTATGTATACGTTTAGCTTAGAATGTTCAATCGAGCGCAAGAGTGAGATTAGTCTTGAAGAGCTTGAAGATGATGGAACAGATGATGAGTTTTTTAACCCTGAAGATAATTGGGATAACGAAGGTTACGAGGATGACGATGATGAGCCTATGGAAAGAGAATATTGTGATTAGAAAGAGCAAGGTATGAATGTAAAAATACAACGGCACAACGTAGAAACACAGGGAAATGATATTATAGAATATGAAGTTCCATTTGTTAATGCAACATTACTTGAAGTTCTTAATCATATCAAAACGAAGATAGACACTAGCTTGAGCTTCAGTGCAGGATGTCGATCAGGTGTTTGTGGTTCATGTTCAGTTCGAGTGAATGGGACAGAAGAACTTGCCTGTGCGTATAAGCTAAGTGATGGTGATCTTATAGAACCACTAAAAAACCTTCCTGTGATGCGTGACCTTATTGTGGATATGGATAAGATGATGCAATATAATATCAAGGCAAAGGCATGGAGCAGTGAAAATAGTGAAACCATAGCTGTGAGCCAAGAACAAGCTGAGATGAATGAGGTGCAGAGTGATTGTATTCTTTGTGGTTCATGTTTCTCAGCCTGTCCTGTGTACGCTGCCAATGACGAGTTTATTGGTCCATTTGCACTAACACGCTCATGGAGATATGTTACAGATGCACGTGAACAAGATGTTCAGCAGAAGATTGAAGCGATACAGACTAACGGAATTTGGGATTGTACCTTATGTAATGAATGCGTTCCTGTCTGTCCACAAGGGATTGCACCAAAACAAGATATATCAATGCTAAGAAATAAGAGTGGGATTATGGGATTTATGGATCCAAGCTTTGGTGGGGGAATGGACTTCGGTACTCCATCGTTTGATGGAACTCCAAATTTCAATTCATTTTAAATAGGAAGTGTTTCAAAAAGATTGATCAAGCGAAAGCTTTTTAGAAACATTTCTTCACGACCGCCATTGCTTGTTTTTTTTGAAACATCGTTTTACGACCGCCATTGCTTGTTTTTTTTGAAACATCGTTTTACGACCGCCATGGCTTGTTTTGATGGGACATCAGACCTTGGTGTTCCATCTTTTTAACAGCTGATATCTTAGTTAGCTTTTCGCTTCTGCAAGAATAGCATCGAGGTAGACAAAAAGTTGTTCACTTGCTTTTTCCATCTGCTCAAAACGTTCAACGACTTTATCCCCATCATCCACGTGAGAGTCATCTATGCCATCATCAAGATAAGCCGCATTGGCATTGGCAGTATCATGAACGATTTTATGTGGCCCAGGAATAAGCTTGAATGAAGGCGTTTCACTAAATCTACGAGTTCCCTCTTGATCATACCATTGGCCAAGACGACAGCCATGGTGATCACTGATCTTAAGTGAAGGCTTATTGTTGATGATAGTGTTATAAGCATTTGATTTATAGATGATATGATCGATCTTAGCCAGTACGATAAAGATACTGTTTTCCATACCGTAAGAGTAGTCAACGATCTTGTTGGAACCTTCATTGAGTTCTATCATAGTGTTCTCAAAGTTTGTGATCTTCTGACTAGAAGTCTCAACGACTTCACTCATATGCTCAGAGCTTGTTTGAATATCATTCATCTCTTGCTGGAGGGATTTGATCGAAACAGAGATCTCAGAGGTCGCTTTGTGGGTACGTTCTGCTAGTTTACGGACTTCATCAGCAACAACCGCAAATCCACGTCCATGTTCACCTGCACGTGCTGCTTCGATGGCAGCGTTAAGTGCTAGAAGGTTTGTCTGGTCTGCAATATCTGTGATCAATTGGATGACAGATGTGATATCAGTGACCTGCGTCGCGAGAGATCTGATAGCTTCATTATTATTACCAGTGTGTTCCATAAGGCTTTGAAGTTCGTTAACGATCGCTTCAATATCAGTACGACTTTCATTTGAAAGTTTTGCTGCATCTTTGGTTGCCGTTGTGACATCTTTAAGCGCAGTAATGTCATTTTGCAGGTCATCTTGAATTCCTTCAAGTCCTTTCGTCACACTACCTGAGAGTGAGCTCAGTTTTGTGTTGAGCGCATCACGGCGTTTTTTAGCTTCTTGTTCTTTCATCTGGTTTAGACTTTCGCAAATGTTTTCAATAGCAACAGTAAATTCACCATGCATACCTTCTTTTGATATGCAGCGTTCAAAATTACCTTGAGTAGCATTTGTAAAAGAGATATTGATCTCTTCGATGAAGAATCGTACTTGATGAAGAAGTTTTTGCAGGGCAATATTCATCTGTCCAAGCTCAGTGTCATCTTTTTCATCAATGTGTGATTTTGCAAAGTCTCCGTCTCCAGAC
>JBFFDB010000092.1:0-4363 GCA_041559595.1 Sulfurimonadaceae bacterium | reverse complement strand
TACGAACTCATAAGGAGTTCATAACATGAAGTAATACTATTTTCTATAGTGAGACATGAAGTAATTAAATGAGTGTTTTAGAGCCTTATTTGTTAGCTCTAAGAAGCCTTTTACTTCTTTGTAGTTTTCTTCTGCTTTCTCAGCTAATTCATCAAACTTGACATCAGCTTCTTTATAAAGTTTTTCTAGCTCTTTGGCACCTATATCAAACTGCTTTTTAGCTTCTTCACTTAAGTGTGAAGTCGCATCTTTTAAAGTAGCCATCTCTTTTTCAAAATGTGCCAACTGTTTTTTAGCTTCTTGAATCATTTCATCTTTTTTCATGATAGGTCCTTTTTATTTATTATAGCACTCTTTTAAAAAGATTGTCATCTCACCTGTGAGTCAAGAAGCATAGCTATCCATTTTGTCTTAGTATTAAGCTCAAGAGAAAGCTTTAACATAATAGTAAGAGGAATAGAAAGAAGCATACCTACTGGACCAAATACCCAACCCCAAAAAATAAGTGAGATAAAGATAACGAGTGTGGATAAGCCTAAGCCTTGTCCCATGTATTTCGGTTCAAGTATACTTCCTATAACGACATTGATAAGAGTAAAGAGTACTGCGACTTCAATTGCTCCGATATAGCCTAGTTGTATCAAAGCAAGAAGCACAGCAGGCACAGCTGCTATCACTGAGCCTATATTAGGTATGAAGTTAAGTGCAAAGGCAAGTACACCCCATAACAGTGCATAGTCTAATCCTATAAAGAGTAAAGATATATAAACGATAAAACCTGTCAAAAAAGAGAAAATACTCTTAATCATCATATACTGCTTTACATTCGCTAAAAACTGCGCGACATGAGACGATGCATTCACATGAATAGCTTCTAGCTTCTTGTGAAGTACTGAGGCTTCTAAGAGCATAAAAACCACTAGAAGTAAGACCATTAGTCCATTCGTAAAGACAGAACCAAAACTTTTCACCATTGATGAGGCAAACTGTGCCATCTTCGAAGGATTAATATACGTAGCGATAGAGCTTTGTGAAAAATCAAATCCCTTCTCTTGCATAAAACTAACAAATCCTGAGAGAGTGATGCGAAACTTTTCTTCATATACAGGTAGATTGAGAGCAAAGCTGTTTAACGATGAACTTATCAATAACCCCAAAAGACTCAACACAAATATCATAATAAGAATAACACCGATAAGAGAAAGTGTATTATTGAGTCCTCTAGCTTGCAAAAAAAGCACTAAGGGTGAAGTGAGTATGGTTATAAAAACGGCCAAAAGAATCGGGATCATAATACTTTTGGCTGCCATAAGACCAGCTATAATAATCACAATAGACGCGATGTTTATAATGACTAAACTTGAATGTTCTTCTTTGTTCATGTATTTCCTTATACGACTAAAGCTTTTTTCTGATTACTGAGTTTTTGTAGATAACTTGAGATGTTAATAAGTGAAAAGGTTACTAAAAATATCATAAGACCTGGAAAAACACCTACCCACCATGCAATGTCATTTACTGACTTTGCTGTGCTCAGTATCGTTCCCCAACTCATCTCAGGTGCAGTGATACCAAGACCTAAAAAACTTAGCCCTGATTCAGCCAAGATAGCACCACCCACACCAAAAGTAAAGGAAACGAAATAAATAGGAGCAAGTAAGGGAGCATAATACTTCAAAAGAATCTTCCAGTTACTGACATTAGCAATACGAAGTATCTTGATAAAAGGCTCTGAAGTGATGGCAAAACTTTGCGCACGTATAAGACGTCCTGTTGTCATCCAGCCTGTAATAGAGATGATAAATATTAAAACCAATACAGAAGCATTCACATATGAGATCATCGCAAGAAGCAAAAAGAACGTTGGAAAGGTCAAAAAAAGATCGACCATAACAACAAAGGCCTTGTCCACACCACCACGCAAAAAACCTGCAGTAGCTCCAAGAATAAGTCCTAAGAATGAAGCGATAAAAGCAGACCCAACACCAATGATTAAAGAGACTTGGCCCCCTTCTATCACACGTGCAAGAAGATCACGTCCTAAACGGTCAGTTCCAAAAGGATGCGTTAGAGAAGGTGCTTGTAGAATTGAAAGTGCATTTAGATCATAAGCAGAGGTCGTCCAGATCAGGTTTCCTATAAAAGAGAAAATAAAGACGAGAATTAAGATAGCAAAACTAAGGTAAGGTTTTTTCAAAAGAGATCTTTTTTAAAGTAGTATAGCTTGAAAAAGATTAATGACAAATACACAAGAAAAAACTTATCGTTTCAAGCCTAAAAGTGTATCCATCATCTGGTCAATAGTCGTAATAATCTTCGCCGAAGCGCCATAAGCCGTTTGGTACTTTATCAGGTTAACCATCTCTTCATCGATGTTAACCTTTGAGATTGACTCATAACTTAGTAAAACTGCATTATATTTTGCATGGGCAGTATCATTCACTGTAATTGCCGCATTAGTTCGTGTACCAACATCTGTAACCATAGCATCATAGTAGCCATATACAGACTGCTCAACATCAACACCATTAGCATTAAACCTTGTCTTGTCAAACTGCAACTGAAGCATGTCTGTTGCCAAAGCATTATCACCTTCAATTGGAGATTTATTTGCTTTAATTAAGGCAGGATCATTTTTTAATGAAGATTCTAAGTTGATATCTTTGGCATCATTACCTTCAAAATATCTACTCATACCTAAGGCTCCGGCAAAGTTTGTTCCAGCACTTGAACCAGTAGGAGCTTGATCTGCAATACCAAAGGTATATCCAGGAAAGTTTGCAGTATCTATATCTAAGTTTAGATTATACATACCCGTTGCCGTACTGTATATATACACTGCGTTTAAAATATCATCAACATCATTTGTAGCATTTGCATCTAAATTATCGTCAAGATTAGCTTCTAATTGCCCTACAATACTCTGAGCCGTCCCATCATCCATCGTTGTCGATGCTGTGATATTAATCGTACGGCTTGCAACAATATTTCCATCTGGGTCATATATATTTAGATCAAAGCTTCCTTGATTGATATTCAGACTAGAGTTCAGTAGGGTGTCACTCGGCATATCAGCAATATAATCAGAACGCATACTCGTCTTAGAACCTTGAGCATAAATATTATTGGTACTTTCTATCAAACCTGTAGCAAAACCGTCAAGTTGATTGATAATCTCTTGAAGTTGACCATTTTCAGGCTCACCATTAGCATCAAAAGTAGTTCCTCTAAGATCTAGGATCGCACCAACACGACCACCCTGTATAAGATCACCCATAGGCATTAGAATACCGTCTTGTCGCTCATATGAAAGACTATGAAAAGATTGAGGATTATCATCACTTTTAATATGTATAGGATGAAATGACTTACCATCAACAATATTAAAACCAGCGATACTAATACTATAGTCTCCGCCTTTTTCAACAATATCTCTACTTACAGTGCTATTTGAGTTTAACTCACCCTCATATATTGTTGCTCCTATAAGTTCTGACAAGGCAATTTCTAAAGTGCCACGCTGATCACGAAGATCATTTGCATGCTGTCCTTCTATTGACTCAGTCTCAGTGATAGCAGCATTTAAATTACTAATTTCAAAGGCAATCTTATTAATATCATTAACGGCTACTTCAAGCTGGTCATTAAGTGTCTTCTGCAGTGCTGAAACCTGATCACGCGTATTTTGTATATCACCACTGAGTACTTGCGTTTGTTGAGCTAGCGCGACTTTAATTGCCTGATTTTCAGGGTGAATAGAAAGGTCTCCCCAAAGATTGAAATATTCTTGCATATCATACTTGATACCCACATTTTCTATTTCAGGAAAATAGGTTGAAAGTTCTTCGAATGTTTGACGCGTAAAATCAGAAAACTCTCTGTTTTCACTCTCACTTCGATAACGTTTGAATACAAACTCATCATGAATACGTGTAATCTCTTTAACCTGAGTACCGCTTCCTTGCGCACCAGGTTGAATTGTTCCAAGAGGAGTAGTTGTTTGTTGAACAATACGTTGTCTAGAATACCCTTCCGTTTCTGCATTAGAGATATTATGACTTGTTGTGTTGATACCTAGTTGTGAAGCAGTAAGTCCACTGTATCCGATATGAAGTCCATTGAAAATCGATGCCATATTACGCTCTTATCTCCAAAAATGATGAGTCTTTAGATGTTTGTTTAGTATAGCCGTTCATCTCTGTAGGGATAATGCGTTCTAATAAGCCGTTATAAAACGAAGAAACAGCAAGCACCATCTTCGCATACTTCTTATTGACATCTCGAAGTGTTGCTAGGGCTGACTTTAGATTAGTCAAGGATTCATTTTCATCTTCGTTCAAGAGTTTGTCTAAGGATGTTTCAG
>JBFFDB010000091.1:0-4372 GCA_041559595.1 Sulfurimonadaceae bacterium | reverse complement strand
TACCATAGCAGTTAGTTTTTTTGTCTGTTCAGTTAGTTGTACTAGATCAACATTAGCCATATTGTCTCCTGTTTTTTGTTTAAATTATTATACGTTGTACATTTGGTCTGCTTATTAAATATCAATTATTAACTTTTCTTGTTAAAAATTGATTAAGTGATATATAAACATTGTTAAATACTGTTGAAATTATATTGCATTTAACTTAAAATGCAGTAAATGTCATTTTAACTTTTTTTAACAGTTTTAGCTTAAAGTTCTTTCTTGAACTGATTAAGCCACTCTTTATCATCTAAATGATGTTGTTTACTCTCTATAAGAGAGGCCTTTATACTCTCCAAATCATCCTCAGAAAGAAAACTTAGAACGCTTGGATTTATTGTTGAAGGAGCACCGTATTCATTTATCAATTCTATTATTTCGTTTAACAGTTCTTCTTTACTCATTTAACCTCTTTATTGATCGGTCCGACATACCTTTGCCTTGGACGCGCTATTTTCATCTCTTTATCATTCTTGAGTTCTATCCATTGAGTTATCCATCCTACGGCACGTCCGATGACAAAGATAATAGTAAACATACTTTTTGGAATCTTGAGGGCCGTTAAGATCAGACCAGAATAAAAGTCTATATTATGATACAGCTTTCGTTGAATAAAATATTCATCAGTAAGAGCGACTTCTTCAATCTTTCTTGCTATTTCAAGCAGTTCATTGTTGATACCAAGATCTTCTCTCAGCTCATCCAACAGTTTTTTAAGTATTTTTGCCCGTGGGTCAAAGTTTTTATAAACCCTATGTCCAAATCCCATTAGTTTAAAACTGTCTTCAGGGTCTTTGGCTCTTCTGATATACTCATCCACGTTATCAACACTTCCTATCATCTCCAACTGAGCAATAACAGATTCATTTGCACCGCCGTGTGCACGTCCCCAAAGTGCATTTACTCCTGCAGATATTGCGGCATATGGATGTGCACCGGTTGAAGCTACGCCTCTTACAGTAGATGTTGAAGCATTTTGTTCATGATCTGCATGAAGGGTAAATATAGTGTCTAGAGCTCTGACTTCAACATCTCTAATGGATATATCTGCAGAAGGATAGGCTCGCATCATATATAAAAAGTTTTCTGTAAACGAACGTTCAATGTCCGGATATATAAAAGGTATGCCTAGGCTTCTACGATAGGAGAGGGCAGCCAAAGTAGGGATCTTTGCAATTATACGCCTTGCCATGACCTGGTATTCGTTGGGATCTCTGATGTCGAGGTGTTCGTAATGAAAAGCAGATAGTGCTGAGATAGATGAAGCCATCATAGCCATAGGGTGCGCACTGTCAGGAAAAGCATAAAAAAGGTTTTTAAGGCCTTCATGTACAAACGAGCGTTTGCGTATCTCTACATCGAAAGAGGAAAGTTCATTTCTCGAAGGCAAATTACCAGTGAGCAGTAAATAACAGACATCCAGATAGCTCTTTTTAGTCGCTAAGTCACTTATGTCATAACCTCTATATCTCAACTCGCCTTTTTCACCATTGATATATGTGATATCAGAACTACAGCTTGCTGTGGAAGTGAAGCCGGGGTCATAGGTAAACATCCCAGTCTGCTGATAAAAAGAGCGTATATCAACAACGTCAGGCCCGACACTTGGACTTAATATCTCAAACTCATACGTTTTACCATCTCTATTGTCAACTATGTTTACCGTAGCCATTATATACCCCTAGTTGTTATTTTTTATTACTATAGGTCATTTAAGTTTAATGTCGTATTAATCAAGCTTTTTAATGAAAATTGTAAGATACCCTTGTGCTATAATAGTTGTATGCAAATCACATCATCTCATGTTAATATTAATTCCTATCAATCTTGGGGACATGCATCTGGTTGTTCATGTTCAAGTTGCTGTAAAAATACTAGTGCAGGGGAATCAACAGTTCAAACGAGCCATGATAAAGAAGAAGAGCCATCTAATAAACTTGTTTCCGAATTGTCTTCAAGTGAGAAACAGCAGCTTACTCAATTACAACAACGTGACAATGAAGTTCGAGCTCATGAGGCTGCACACATTGCAAGTGGTGGTTCAGTCATTAGTGGCGGGGCTAGCTTTACATACCAAGAGGGGCCAGATGGAAAGCTCTATGCTGTTGGTGGAGAAGTGCCTATTAGTATCTCATCAGGCTCAACACCACAAGAGAATATTCAAATCGCAAAACAGGTCCAGTCTGCTGCCTTGGCACCAGCCAGTCCTAGTCCTCAAGACTTAAAGGTGGCTGCCTCAGCTGCTATGATGGAAGCCAGGGCAAGGCAAGAATTGTCTCAAATGAAAAGAGAAGAGATGGAATCAGAAGCGGACTTACAGTCTTATCAAACTTATCAGAACAACAAAGAAGAGTCTAATAAAGACCTAAAGCTTGATCTCTTAGCGTAGTGAGAGCTCTGTGCGTATTTTTAAAGAGAATTTACATTATGTTAACCAATGAATGTCATACGGTATTCTGTATAGTATCTGTATGCATAAAAGTTGATTTTCAGCATAGTTTATCTACTATATAGTTTACTATATAAAAGGTATTGACCATGAAACCAAAAGATGAAGTGACTCGATCACTTGTTGTAGACAGACAAGTGTGGGATGATTCAATGAAGTATGCGCGTGTTCGTTACAAGATGAGTTTAAGCAAGGTTGTCGATCAACTACTACAGGATTGGTTGGCGAAAGAGAAACGTCGCCCGCTTGAAAATGAAAATCAGGGTAGTTTTTTTTAAGACACCTTTTTTATAAATAAAGACCTGCTAAAACTAGGGTGTTAGTGCCCTATTCCTTTTTATCTGAATATTGTTATCTTCTTCTCTTAAAAAAAGCCTTCCTACTTTTATGGTATTATTCGCCAAATTTTATATAAGCGAGTTAACATGATAAGAACCACTGAAGAATTCAAAACATTTGTTGAAGAAATCAAATCAACACCAAACTACAAAGACCCGATTGCATTTGGTATTTGTCGTGTTGATCTAAGTCAAATTAATAATGAAAAAGTACTTCAGGCTACTTATCCGATTATCAACTGGAAAGAAAACTTTGGAAGCGCTGCTGTGTTTATCGGAGCTCTTAAAGCTTGTGGTGTTGAAGTTGATACGACAAAAAGTGAAGTTGTTTGTAATATAACTTTTGATTTTGTGAAGCATTGTGTTGATTCATTCAATCCCTACCTGACTGAAGCTGTTGGTGATGCACATAAAAATGTTCAAGTCATTATCCAACTTTTTCAATTGCTTCTAGATGATGGCATGAAAGAAGGAGAATTCCGTGTTGTTTTCTTATTTGAAGATGCAGCTTGCGAATCAGTTGAGTCTACATACTTGAAGCTTTATGCTCTTTCTCTTGCTAAAGCTGAACTCAGAAGTATTAATCTTAATGGAGCCTTTGGAGCACTACCAAATGTTGCATGGCATGGAAACACACCAATAGATCTTGATTATTTACGTATTAACGAGATCGAGCTTAAACTTCGTAACGAATATCCGGAAATTGATTTTGTAGATAAGTTCCCACGTTTCTTGCAACATATTATCCCAGCTGATAACACACGTATCCTTGATACAGGGAAGGTTCGTTTCGGTGCACAACTTCATGCAGGTACAACAGTCATGCCAGGTGCCTCATACATCAACTTTAATGCAGGTACGACAGGTTCTGTTATGGTAGAGGGACGTATCTCAAGTTCAGCTATTGTTGGTGCAGGTTCTGATGTCGGTGGGGGTGCTTCTATCCTTGGTGTTCTTAGTGGAACAGATGGAAATCCAATTTCTGTAGGACAGAACACACTTCTTGGAGCAAACTCTACGTGTGGTATTCCGTTGGGTGATGCTTGTATTATTGATGCTGGCCTTGCTATATTAGAAGGGACCAAACTCAGTATTTCAGCTGATCAGCTTGCTAAGATAAATGAAGCCAATCCTGGACATACACTTACTGGTAATCTATTTAAAGGAAAAGAGCTAGCTGGACTAAATGGCCTTCATTTCCGCCAAAACTCGATGACAGGTGAAATGACGGTTAACCGTAGTACACGTGAAATCAAGCTAAACGCCGATCTTCACTAAACAGTTCAATAGGAGAGCTTTTTAAGCCCTTCTAGTAACTACTTTTTCTAATAAGTATTTTATCCATCTTCTAGTAATATATTGTACAAAGGATGTGTAATGCTTAATTTTTCTGCAAATGTATCATCACTTATTGCCCATCAAGACTTTGCTAATGTGAATGCTCACAATGTTGCAAATGTAAATACAGAAGGTTTCATTCCAACCAGAACGACATTAAATGAGGGCAATGGAGGGGTTTCCGCTAATTTTCAATCTGCGACAG
>JBFFDB010000090.1:0-4453 GCA_041559595.1 Sulfurimonadaceae bacterium | reverse complement strand
CATATAAGTGATTCATACTTACAATAAAAAAGTATGCTCATATCATCTTATCAACCAAACTAGCTACACAACTTTGAGATAAACTCAACACTATAACAGGAATAATCGCAAGATAAGAGACAGAGCTATAGTATACATACGACGTCCCTAGACAAAGCTCGTCATATAGTATACATTGTCATCTTAGAAAACGATTGTAATACGACAAACAGATTCAAACGCCCTATAAAAGATACTAGATATTAATAGTATTTAAAAAGTGTTTTCACCAAGGGAACGTTGAGTCCTAAGAAGATGCATCCCAAAGGATGCGAGTAGATGACTTAAATTATTATTTTAAGTCTTGTAGAGCAGCAATAACATCATCAAGGTTATTAAAAGGAAGATGAACCTTCCATTCTGGATTTTCACCATCACCTGAGAGTGAAATCCCAATACTTGCCACAGAGTGACTCCCTGGACCATATGGTTCGTCTATCTTTGATACCGATATAACACCATTTTTTGTACCATCTAATGCAATTGTCTTACTCATAAGCTATCATTATTTACTTTGTTTTCAACAGTCTAGCCAATTTCGCTTGAAGTTTCAACCAAGAACGCTGTTCCATCACTGGAAAGCCTCCATAAGTCTTACCAGTATCTTTGATATTATTCGTCACACCAGCACGTGCAGCCAAAGTTGTAAATGCAGCAACATTCAGATGCCCTGCTATTCCACTTTGCGCACCCATTACGACATTTCTACCCAGTGTAGTTGAACCTGCAACGCCTGATTGTGCTACCAAGATAGAGTACTCGCCAATATCCACATTATGGCCAAACTGTACAAGGTTATCGATCTTACATCCTTTACGAATATAAGTGCTTCCAAAGACAGCTCGGTCAATGGAGCAGTTTCCGCCGATTTCAATATCATCTTCTATAATGACATTACCATTTTGATAGATCTTAACATGTTCACCCAGTTTCGTATGAGCAAAACCAAATCCGTCACTTCCAACAACAGTACCACCATGAATGATACAATCTGCTCCAACCTTACAATCTCTATACACAGATACATTAGGGTAAATAATAGTGTTATCTCCGATGGCAACGTTATCACCAATAAAGGCACCAGGAAGGATCTTGACGTTTTTTCCAATAACCGAGCTCTTACCGACATAAGCAGTAGGTGCGATAAAAGTACCCTCACCTATGATAGCTTCAGGACCCTCAGTCTCTATCACTTCAGGAGCAAATAGTTTTGATGCAAGCGCTAACTTTAGATAAGGTTCTTCATCTACTAAGGCGATGCATCCTGCAGGAACTTTAGACGCTGCTTCTGCATTACATAGCACGGCAGAAGCTTTTGTCTTTTCAAGACTCGAAAAATATTTTGGATTATCTAAAAAACTGATTTGACCGACACCAGCTTCATCTAGAGTATGAATGCCTCTTATCTCGAGGTCATTGCCCTCAAACTTTATCCCAATAGCTTCAGCAATTGCGGATAAAAGCATTACATCTCCATCGCTACAACACCGCTACGAACGATCTCTTTAGGATTGAAACGTTTAATAGCAGTTATAAAGTTATCTACACGAGAAGGAACATCAGCTACATTACAGATAATAACATCTGCACCTACATTTACAATCTTTCCATTATAGGCTTCACACAGTGCCGCAATATCACTTAAACACTCGCTAATAGGAAATTTAACCAGAGCCATCTCTTTTTCAACAAGATTTTCATGCTCATAGACTTTTAATACCGGAATCAGTTTATGAAGTTGTTTAGTGATCTGTTCGATCACACGAATAGAACCTTGGGTCACTATGGTGATACGTGAGTATTTAGATTCAGGAATAGGCGCAACCGTTAATGAATCGATGTTATAGCCACGTCCTGAAAAAAGCCCAGAAATACGTGATAAAACACTAGCCTCATTGATTACGATTACAGAAATTACACGTCTCTCATCTGCCATTATTTATCCTTATACTCTAACATCATATTAAACAGTGATCCACCTGCTGGAACCATTGGTAGTACATTTTCTAAACGATTAACCGTTACATCTATAAGTGCAACAACGTTTTTCTCGACTGCATCTTTAATAGCTGCATCAAATTCCTCTTTTGTCTTAACACGGTAACCGATGCCACCAAAACTTTCAGCAAGCATAACAAAGTCAGGCTGCATAGAAAGATCAGTCGATGAGTGACGTTTGTCATAAAACATCGTCTGCCACTGGCGTACCATGCCAAGATAGTTGTTATTTAAAATAACGTTGATAACTGGTAACTTATACTCAACTGCTGTCATTAACTCTTGAATATTCATTAGGATTGAACCATCACCTGTTACATTGATACTTACCTTATCAGGCGCACCACGTTTAACACCTAGAGCCGCTGGAAAACCAAACCCCATCGTTCCAAGACCACCTGAAGAGATCCATTGACGAGGACGAGAGAATGGATAAAACTGCGCTGACCACATCTGGTGCTGTCCGACATCTGTCGTGATATTAGCATCATCACCAAGAAGCTGACCCAAACGTTCAATCGCCCATTGTGGTTTGATAACCTCATCGGAGTCTTCATAAGAAAGAGGATGAAGCTTATCAAAGTTAGCTACCGTCTCACGCCAGCCAGCATACCTTGCAGGGTCTACTTTTTCTTTTGCAAGAGGAATCATCTCGTTCACAACGTTTTTAACATCCCCAACAATTGGGAAGTCAGCTGGAACAAGTTTAGAGACACTCGCTGGATCAATATCGATATGAATAACTTTTGCATGCTTAGCAAACTCAGAAAGCTTACCTGTTACACGGTCATCAAAACGTGCACCAATAGCAATCATAAGATCTGCTTCAGACATAGACATATTTGCCGCATACGAACCGTGCATACCAAGCATAGAAATAAGGTTTTCATTATCTGCGCCCAGTGTACCACGTGCCATAAAGGTCTCAACAGCAGGGATGTTTGTCATATTAACTAAGTCACGTACTTCATAAGCCGCATTTGAGTTGATAATACCACCACCCAAGTAAAAGATAGGACGATTAGCTTGCGCAATTGCATCCACTGCTTTTTTAATCTGACGCAAGTTACCTTTGACATTTGGCTTATATGTTTCAAGCTCAATCGTATCGGGATAAACAAACTCTTCAATCTGCGCTGTCACATCTTTTGGAATATCAATATGAACAGGACCTGGACGGCCAGTTGACGCGATATAAAATGCTTCTTTCATAATACGAGGAAGGTCTTTAGCATCTGTTACAAGGTAGTTATGCTTTGTACATGGACGTGAAATACCAACCGCGTCAATCTCTTGAAATGCATCTGTACCGATTAAAGACATTGGAACCTGTCCTGAGATAACGACCATAGGGATAGAATCCATGTAAGCATCAGCAAGGCCGGTGACTGCATTAGTAAAACCAGGACCCGATGTGATCATTGCGACACCGACCTTACCTGTTACTTTTGAGTACCCTTCGGCTGCGTGAATTGCTGCTTGTTCATGACGTGCTAATACGTGTTGAAAACCATCTTGTTTATAAATTTCATCATAGACATTCATTATTGCTCCGCCAGGGTAGCCAAAAACTACACTAACATCTTCTGCAAGTAATGATTCTATAACCATTTGAGCACCGCTAATTTGCATGTGTCTCTCCATATGTAAAAATTACTTGTATTATAGTAAAAAAAGATTTGATGAAGGTTAAAAGCATAAGAGTGCGCTGTGCATTAGCTCTAATTAAGGCTCTTTTATAAAAAGTATATTGTTATTGAACGATTTTTATTTTTCACACGATGCAATTGCAAGGCCTTCTCGTAAGCCATCATCAATAATTACAGAAGACTCAAAACCTAAGAGATTAAAAAATGCCTCGTATATCATAATGCCTGAGATAATAAGGTCTTCTCGTCCTACCCCTACATAGTTTGCACGCTCATCAAAACTCAGACCAAGTAAATCATCTAGAGTTTTGATACAATCAAATGAATTAAGGGTTGAGCCATTGATTTGGTTTTTATCATAAGAGTCGTATGTCATACCTTGCAGATAAGACGCTATTGTCGTTGGTGTCCCTGCAGTAGCAACGAAAAAGTCGGGCTTTCCTTCTTTGTCATAATATTCTTGAACATAATCCGCTATATCTGAAAGTTCATTTAGAAGATGTTTCTCCAAATCCTCTCTTGAAGGGTATTTCGAGGCCATTGTGACAATACCAACAGTAAAACTCTTGGACTCAGATAAATTGCCTTTTTTAAAGATGATTTCTGTTGAGCCACCACCAATGTCTATTAATAAAAAAGAGCCTCTAAACCCAAGCGTTTCCAAACGTCTATCAACTGCAAGAAGTGTAAGTTCAGCTTCTTTGTGTGCACCTATGACTTCAAACATAACACCAGTCTTCTCATGTATCCGTGTTAAGACTTCTTGT
>JBFFDB010000089.1:0-4493 GCA_041559595.1 Sulfurimonadaceae bacterium | reverse complement strand
TAGATATCAATAATATGATTTTGATGACCCAAAAAATAAAAACAACACTTTCTGAACATTTCCCAGAACATAAGCTCAGTTTTGAAGAAAATGCTCAAACTTATATCTCTGAACTTAAGAGTATAGAACAAGAGTATTTAATGGGCTGAAAAGAGTGTAAACATAGAGAGATTGTGGTTAACCACAATGCCTTTGGATATCTTGCAGAGGCCTTTGGTTTTGAGACACATAGTGTTATGGGTCTTTCTCCAGATGAACAAGCAAGTGCAAAAAAGATGAAAGAGATAAGTGACTTAGTAAAAGAAGAAGGTATTAAAGTCATCTTTTTTGAAAGTTTTGTCTCACCGGCTATTGCAGAAACAATTTCTGAAGAAACAGGAGCACAGGCACAAGCCTTACAACCCTTGGCAAATATCAGTAAAAACGACAAAGATAAATCATATGCTGAGCTGATGCGTGAAAACTTAAGACAATTAAGAGCAGCAATGGAGTGCGAATGAATTTAGCACCGGCTGTTTTTGAAGCTAAAGGTCTGACTTACCGCGTTAATGGGTCTGATATTATTAAAGAGATAGACCTTGTTGTAATAAAGGGCGAGTATAGTGCTGTTATTGGTCCTAATGGCGGTGGAAAAACAACACTTATTCGTCTTCTTCTTGGTCTGGAAAAAAAGACAAAGGGCTCAATTCGTCTTTTTGGAAAAAAACAGAAAAAGTTTAAAGAATGGAATAAGATAGGTTATGTCCCTCAACGTGTCTCACAAATCGATGAATATTTTCCTGCAACCGTTGAAGAAGTTGTAAAGATGGGCCGTACAGCTAAACGTGGGCTTTTCAAAAGAGAATCTCAAAACGACCGCGATATTGTTAATCAAGCAATGTCTAAGATGGACGTCTCAAATCTAAAAGATAAACTAATCGGAGAACTTTCAGGTGGACAGCGTCAACGTGTTATGATTGCACGAGCCCTTGCTTCTGAACCAGAAGTCCTTATTTTAGATGAACCTAACACTGGGGTAGATATGGTTTCGCAAAATCGTTTTTACTCCCTCTTACGTGAACTTAATAAAAAAGATGGGATGACTATTTTATTTATTACGCATGATGTCGGTGTTATCGCAGATGATATTCAAAATATGCTTTGTATTAATCAAACCCTATTAGCATGTAACAATCCGCATGAGGTTTTATCATGTTCAGAGATGAGTAAGTTATATGGGATTGATGCACACTTAGTCCATCATCACCATCATTAAAATGAAAGAATTATAATGATAGAAATGTTTCAATACGACTTTATGATAAATGCTTTCCTTGCAGGAATAATCATCGCGACCCTTGCCTCTGTAAGTGGTTCTTTTATCGTATTGCGTCGATATGCTATGCTAACAGAAACGCTTGCTCATGTTGCTCTAGTCGGAGTTGCTATAGGTTTGGTCACCGAACAAAACCCTATTTGGATAGCTGTTCTTGTTTCTGTTCTTTCTGCATGGCTAATCGAGTTTTTACGATCTTATTTAGGTCTGTATTCTGATTCTATCTTAGCAATCTTTCTTTCGGGTTCTTTGGCCTTAGCTGTTATCATTGTCTCGCTTGCGGGTTCGTTCAATGCTTCGTTGTTCTCATACCTTTTCGGATCAATCTTATCGGTTAGCAATGAAGACCTTATTATCATGGCAATATTTGGCTCTTTATCTATGGCTGTTTTATTAGGGTTGTTTAAAGAGTTTTATTTTATTGCCTTTGATGAAGAAGTGGCGCAGGTAAGCGGCTTAAAGGTTAAATTACTTAACTTCTTATTAGTGACGATTATCGCTGTAATCATTGCTCTGTCTATTCGTGTAGTGGGTACGCTTCTTATTGGGGCACTGATGGTTATCCCAACTATCTCGGCGCTTCGTTATAGAGTAGGCTTTTCTAAAACTATTTTATTGTCTCTTCTGTTTTCTATAGCAGCAGTCTTAGTAGGTATGACATTGTCTTATTATCTTTCTTTACCATCAGGTGCAACGATTGTCCTAGTAATCTTAGTCATCTTTACCATCTCTCTATTGATTAATCGTAAATGAAAATAGAAAAAGAATTTTCTCGCTTTGCCGAGGATTATGGAAAGTATAATCTTATTCAGGCCCAAGTAGCGAAGAAATTGGTTGAAGACCTAGCTCATAAACCAAAGAGCATTTTGGACTTAGGCTGTGGAAGCGGTACACTTTTAAATAATATTGACTTTTCATATGATAAGTATTTAGGAGTTGATTTCTCTCAAAAGATGCTTGATTTACATCCTAAAAGTGAAAAAATTGAGTGTCGTTTAGGGAACTTCAATGATGACAAGCTGTTTGAAGTGTTGGTCAAAGAAAAATATGATCATATTTTTTCGGCATCTTCTCTACAGTGGGCAGAAGATCTGGATGCTACACTCTATCAAATCTCACAGCTTAATGCTCCAGTTTCTCTGGCTATATTTACCTCAAATACCTTTAAGACATTACTCGCAACAGCTGGCATAAGCTCACCTTTACGCAGCGCAGATGAAGTAGTGTATTTAATTAATCAGTATTTTCGCTGTGAGATAGAGCTAGTTTCATATGAGTTAAGCTTCGAGACAGTTCAAGATATTTTTAACTATATTAAAAAGTCAGGGGTTTCAGGTGGAAGAAATGCTCTTTCGTATAAGCAGATGAAAAAATTGATGAGAGAGTATCCAAGCAAGACCTTAGAGTTTGAAGTCTTATTTGCTCGAAACTAAGTTGTTCTTTTCAAGTGTATAAAGCTCATAGCGTATATGTTTGAAGCGCTCAGAGAGTTCAGGTTCTACAACCTTATATATCTCTTCTAAGACACGAGAAGACTCTTGAGCACGCTTGTAGTTAGCGATGATAATACTCTCTATGGAAGAACGTTCCATCTCACTTTCTATTGTTGGACGAAGTACATCATTTTGAGCATCACGTGAGTTTAAAAGAGCTTGTATGTCATCGATCTTTGCAAGATGTCTAAGATTTTTGAGTTGTGAAGAGAGAGCTTTGTTGTTATCAGAATAGCGTGCCATATCTTCTATAACACGTATTCCTTCTTTAAGACGGTTAAGATTAGCGTCTATAACTCTATATAGCCCTGTATCAACCATCCAGTTACTACTTGTTTTTCTTGCGAGAAGCTTTTGCCATTTTGGCTTTTTTCTTTGTCTTAGCTTTTTGAGCTGCAGAAGTTTCTTTACGTTTTCCAGCTTCTTGTTTTTCAGCTGGATTCGTAGTACCTCTGTATTCCTTGTTTTGTGTACGTGCTTGAAATGCGAGTTTTACCCCATCATCCATTTCGACACTAGATGTGTTCGCTTTTGTTGCCATGTTTATATTCCTTACTTGTATTAGTACTGTAAAAGTAATAATTATTTATAAATTGAAGTGTTATCACCTTATAAATAATTATCTACCCGCCGAAGCGGAGAGAGTGTTTATTCGTCACTTCCAAAGATACCAAGAAGGTGAAGAAGAGACGTAAAAATGTTTAAGAAGTCCAGATAAAGTGCAATAGCACCATCAATTGGAGTTTCATACGCACCACGGATGATGTTTTGTGTGTCATATACCACTAAGATACTAAACAAGAACACAACAGCACCAGAGATAATAACGCTAAGAAGTGGGCTTCCTAGAAAAAGGTTTACTAACGAAAAACCGATTACAACAAATAGAGCGATCATCAATGGTTTGCCGTAGCTTGTAAAATCTTTAGTTGTTTTGATAGCAAAGAAAGACATTGCGCCAAAAATAACTGAAGTCATTGCAAATGCATTACCAATAATAGCACCACCACCAGATAAACCAAGTGTACGCGCAAGAAGAGGAGCTAATGTAATACCTGTCATAAATACAAAGCCAAACATAACAACAAGGTTGATACCTGGTTTACGTTTAACAGCAAACAGACCAAATAAAAGAGCGAACTCTAAAATCACAAGACCAATAAACCAGCTTTGGATACTTGCAGCGAAAGGGATGCCAACGTAAGCACCTACCGCACCAGCCATCATAGAAGCAGCAAATAATTTGTATGTCTCTTTAATAAATGAAACAAGTTTACCTTCGCTACGTGCTCCAACCTCTTCATAATGAGATTGGCGAGCATAATCACGATCATATAGACCCATGTAAAATCCTTAATTATAAATTTCTATACTGAAGCAAGTGTTAATTACATGCTTCATATTATTGTGTGATTATACCAAAAAATATCCCTTTAAATCTTTATACATTATATATAGGATTTTTTTAAGCAGACTATTTCTTAGATATAGAAAAAGAGTAATGGAAAAAAGTGGTGATTTTGTGTGGAGGTTTATAGCGGTATTTAACAAAAAATAGCAGTGATAATTATTGGACCCAGTTGAGATAATTATAAAAAGTTTTCCTGTAGATACATTATCCACGCAAAGAATACACATCACTCAAATAACTACATCAACTAGAGTGTATGAAGTAAAACAAGCTC
>JBFFDB010000088.1:0-4578 GCA_041559595.1 Sulfurimonadaceae bacterium | reverse complement strand
TCCAACTTAGTTTACCTTCCGTATATTCGCCAATGCGGTTTGCACGAATGATGTAACACGAATTGACAAAGGCACGCATCTTAATCAGTTCACGCCAGCGCTCGTGTGACTCAAATGTTGAAACGGTTGGTAAAAGTACTGCATCTACATTCTTAGCTAGAACATCTTGCCATAATGCGTCAAAATGAAGTTCAAACCCTGCCATAACAGCAAATTTAAAACCGTCTATAGTAAAAATCATTGGTGATTGAAGTGCTTTGATATCATTTGCAAAGAACTTCTCTTCGTTCCAATGTTTATAATTAATAAGTATCTGCTGATAATAATAGGTAACTGAGGTAGGTGAGAACTTTATAATTGTCTTGTAGGCTTGTTTCTTTTTTACAATGATAAGCGGGGCAATAATTGTTAAATTATACTCTTTTGCCAACTCTTTAAGTGTCTTGATATGATGGTCGCTTTGTTGCTTGATCATATCTATTGGCGTATTTTCAAGTTCTTTAAAAAACCGGTTTAAAAGATACTCTCCAAGGACAACAACCTTACACTCTTTACTCTTTGCGATACGAAGGTAATAATCAAACTTGGCTGTCGACAGACCGACTGAAGGGATTTGTAAAATTGCTGCTCTCATATAGTAAACCTACTCTTTAGCTTGAATTTTTTCGAACTCTAATGTTGCTTCTTCTAAAATCTTCTGTGCATCTTGAAGGGTTTGCATGCCTTCTTTATAAGACTTGACACTTGCATCTAAGGTCAACTCAGGATCCATGAGTTTTTCTAAGACCTCTTTTGCATTTTCTATCTTTTTTTCAAAATCTATTAAATTACTTTTTTCTTCACTCATGGGCCAAGGCCTCCTTGATATAATCTTCAAACTTTTCTATCTCAACTAAAAAGGCATCATGTCCATAGGTACTTTCAACATTTAGATATGAAGACTGCTCTTTAGGATGAATATCTTGCATAATATCAAAAACTTCTTGAGACTCTTTAGGCTGAAAAAGCATATCTGCTTCAAAGCTAATAAGATAAAGTTTTGACTTAACCTTTGCAAGCGCATCTTCGAGTGAGTCATATCCACGACTCAAATCAAAAATATTTATCGCCTTAGTAATATACAAATACGAAAGTGGATCAAACCATTTTGTAAAATTGTAGCCATTATATTCTAAATATGATTCAACTTGGAACTTTCCAAAAAGCTCAAACAGACCATCTGTACGCTTGTACTGACGTCCAAACTTCTTGTCCATAGAATCAGGAGAAAGAAAACTAATATGCCCTGCCATTCTACCTACCGCAAGTCCTACTAGACCATTTGTTACAATATCTGTCGGATCATAATACCCCTTCTTAAACGCAGGGTCTTCCAAGATAGCCTCTTGGGCTATCTTATTAAAAGCAATAGCCCAAGGACGTGTTGCGTGTGTCGTGGCTAAGGCAATTACTCTTTTTGCAAGATTAGGAAAGTCAACAGCAGCTTGTAGTGCTTGCATGCCACCCATAGAGCCACCAACTATGGCTTCAAGCTTATAGATACCCAAGCTATCAAGTAAGATACGCTGAGCCTTGACCATATCTTTTATAGTAATAACAGGAAACTTATAACGATAAGGGTGTTGCGTCGTATAATCATTTGAAATAGGACCAGTGGAGCCAAAGCATGAACCAATAACATTACAGCAGATCACAAAATATTTATCAGTATCTATCGCCTTACCTGAACCAATAAGTCCATCCCACCAGCCAGGTTTATTTTCATTTTCATAGGTTCCTGCTGCGTGGTGTGACCCTGTCAGTGCATGTGTAATCCAAATAGCGTTGCTTTTGTCTTCATTTAGCTCACCATAAGTCTCATAGGTAATATCATAAGGCTCTAAAATACGTCCACTCTCAAGATAAAGAGGATTAGTAAAGTGTGCTGTTTTCGTTTGTATTTTCAATTACGCTCTTTCTAATGCCTGCTTAATATCATCAATAAGGTCTTGCTTATCTTCTAAACCAGCACTAATGCGAATAAGACCAGCAGGAACTCCACACTTATCTAACTCATCTGCTGTAAGCTGTTGATGTGTAGTTGAAGCTGGATGAGTAATAATTGATTTTGAGTCACCAATGTTTACAACCAATGAATATAACTCTGTTGCATCCACAATTTTTACTGCCGTTTCAACATCTGCTACTTCAAAACTAAGTAGACCTGAACTCATGCCCTCTTTGAAATATTTCTGAGCATTAGCATAATTAGAATTTGATTTTAGTCCTGGGTAATTTACCTTAGATACTTTTGGATGTGCTTCTAAAAACTCTGCAAGGGCTAATGCATTAGCAGAATGTTCTTTCATGCGAAGACTTAAGTGCTCCATACCTTGAATAAACAGCCATGAATTAAAAGGAGAGACAACCGCACCAATATCACGTAATAAGGAAAGTCTTACGCGAAGCGTAAAAATAGGAAGAGGTACATCAACGTATACTAGACCATGATATGACTCATCAGGCTCATTAAACTGAGGATAACGAGGATTATCTTTGATAAGTTCTAATAGTCCCTTGCGCTCAACTAAGATACCGCCAATAGCAAGTCCCTGTCCTGTAGTGTATTTTGACGCTGAATGAACCGTTACATCAACACCATAATCAAAAGGTTGACAAAGGATAGGTGTTGCAACGGTGTTATCTACAATAGTGATGATCTTATGCTTTTTTGCAATGGTAGTGATCGCTTCAATATCAGCAACGTCAATACTAGGGTTTGTTAAGGATTCAAAAAAGATACATTTAGTCTTATCATCTACTAATGCTTATATTTCAGAAGGGTTTTGGACATCAAAAAAACGTGCTTCTATACCAAAACGTTTGAAGGTATGTTGAGTCTGTGTCAAAGTCCCGCCATAAAGCTGAGATGCACAGATGATATTATCTCCAGCTTCTGCACAGTTAGCAATAGCAAAGAAAATTGCTGACATTCCACTAGAAGCAGCGATTGCAGCCTCTCCACCTTCAAGTTCAGCAAAACGCTTTTCAAAAACATCTGTCGTTGGGTTCATCAAACGTGTATAGATATTTCCAAGCTCTTTAAGTGCAAAAAGGTTTGCGGCATGTTCAGCATCTCTAAATTCATAAGCAGTTGTTTGATAAATAGGCACAGCCATTGTGCTTTGAGAGTCTTTTTCATAGCCCGCATGTAAGGCAGCAGTTTGTTGTTTCATTGTATTCATCCTTTGTTTTCCGTAATTTTGTTTAGCCGAATCTCCACCTGCATTCAAAAATTTTCATTTTCAGATGTACAGTAGAAAACCTTGTTTTCCATCTAACTGTTTTCCATGATGAAATAAAGTAAGTAAAAAGAGTTTGAAGTCTTAAGCTACCTAAATAGCCTTTCTCTATTTCGAAGTTTAAGCTGATGCTTAAACATTGTTATATTTTAGTGCGCTCTAACTGCACGTAGGCTTAACGCCTAGTAAAACGTAGTCTTTATACGTGATAGTTAGGTGCTTCATGTGTAATCACGACATCATGAACATGTGACTCTTTAAGTCCTGCAGACGTAATCTCTACGAACTCAGCATTTGCCCAATACGTAGGAATATCTTTCGCTCCACAGTAACCCATTGAAGCACGAACACCACCAAGCATTTGATGAATCACATCAGCAATTGTTCCTGAAAATGGAACACGACCTTCAATTCCCTCAGGAACAAGCTTATCTGCTGCTGTTCCTTCTTGGAAATATCTGTCTGTACTTCCCTTCGTCATTGCACCGATTGAACCCATACCACGATAAGATTTAAATTTTCTACCTTGATAGATGATCGTCTCACCTGGAGCTTCTTCTGTACCAGCAAGAAGTGACCCAGCCATAATACATGAAGCACCTACTGCTAAAGCCTTAGCCATATCTCCTGAAAACTTGATACCACCATCAGCAATGATAGGAACACCATATTTAGCACCTTCTGCCGCACACTCATCAATAGCAGAGATTTGAGGAACACCAACACCCGCTACGATACGTGTTGTACAGATAGAACCTGGTCCAATACCAACCTTAACTGCATCAGCTCCTGCATCAATTAATGCCTTAGTCGCCTCTGCTGTAGCAACGTTACCTGCAATAACGTCAATGCTCAGTGCTGCTTTGATCGCTCTTACTGAATCTAAGATTCCCTTAGAGTGACCATGTGCAGAATCAAGTACTAAAACATCAACACCTGCTTCAACAAGTGCCGTTGCTCTATCCATTTGACCAACACCAATAGCTGCACCTACTCTAAGACGACCAAAATCATCTTTATTTGCAAGTGGGTAAGCGACGTTTTTCTTTACGTCTTTAAGTGTAAAAAGACCTTTAAGGTTTCCATTTTCATCAACAACAGGAAGTTTCTCGATCTTATGCTCGTGCATAATAGCCTTAGCATCTTCAAGACTTGCGCCATGCTCAATTGTTTTAAGAGGCATTGGTGTCATTAGTTCACTTACTTTGACTGTATCATCTGCTTGAAAACGGATATCACGATTTGTCATAATTCCAAGAAGCTTATCATGTTCATCAATAACAGGAACACCGGTGAT
>JBFFDB010000087.1:0-4619 GCA_041559595.1 Sulfurimonadaceae bacterium | reverse complement strand
TATTGCCTTGATATTAGCCGTAATGGGTAAAATTATTGAACGTCGTATCGTTGTGCCTGTTGAAGGACTTATTGATGTGGCTCAAGAACTTGCTCAAGGCGATGGAAATTTGAAAAAACGTCTTAATTTTCCAGGTGAGTCTGAAATGTCAATCGCAAGTAATTATGTTGATAAGTTTATTAGCCGTATTCAAGAAGTAGTAAACATCGCAAAAAAAACAGTGACATCTTCAGTTTCATCAGCAGAGCACCTAGGAGCCTTGTCTGAAACGATTACTAAACAGATTGGTGAACAACATAAGCTCACCCAAACTTCAAATAGTCTAGTCCTTGAAATCAGTACCTCTTTGGATGCGAGCGAAAATGCCGCGATAAAAACAGCAGATGATCTAAGAAGTACGGCGGAAGAACTTGATGAGATGATCACTGAACTCTCAACCATATCACGCTATGTGAGTAATGCAAGTGTTAAACAGGTTGATTTTTCAGACAAGCTTATGCAGTTAAATGAAGATGCTAATCAGATAAAAGAAGTTTTGACTGTTATTAATGATATTGCAGATCAAACAAATCTATTAGCACTGAATGCCGCGATTGAAGCTGCACGTGCGGGTGAACATGGACGTGGTTTTGCCGTTGTTGCCGATGAGGTGAGAAAGCTTGCTGAGCGAACACAAAAATCATTGGCAGAAATCAATGCAACAATTAACATTGTTGTCCAGTCTATTTCAGATGCAAGTGAAGAGATGAAGCACAGTGCTGAACAAATGTCTGATATTAGTAATATTAGTGGGGCATTAGAAGGTAAAACAAACACGACTAAATCTTCTATGGAACAGACGATCAATTATGCACAAGATGCAGCGAAATTGGCAACTACTATTGCATACAGAACGAAAACATTGACAGAAAATATGGAAAATGTAACTAAACTTTCAACGCAGAGTGAAGAAATCATTCATAACGTTGATAGTACAGTTAAAACGATTGTTGAGCATTCTCATGAACTAGAAGTACGTTTAAATGAGTTTAAGTCATGATTTTTGAAGGAGCGAAATGCGTTTAATCGCACTTTTTTTAACACTTACATCTCTTATCCTTGCTGAGGGATTTCCGAGAATATTTAATTCTGCAGGTGATGATATTTATGAGAATATGCAAAAATATTTACAGATAAAAGACCTAAGTATATATGCAGATAGACCTGAGGTATTAGAATCGTTTTGCCAAGATGCTAATGCAAGCCTTGCAAGAGGGTATACCTTAGACAAGATGCAAGAAGACCCGGAAGCAAGTATAGATAAACAACTTATAAAGTCTTATGCAAAAGAGCTACGTAGACTGTCGAGTCAAAATGAATCTATACAGTATCGTTTAAAAGAAGATATCGAAAAACTTTTTGAAGCAAAAGATTTTAAAAGCTTAGCAGTCTTTAAAGAAGCCAAGATCAAGTTAAGTACTAAGATAATTAAGGCCATTGAAATAGATGCCAAAAAACAGCAACAAGCAAAAGATCTAGAGATTGTTAGAGCAAAAACAAAAGTAAAAGTAGTAGCAGTACCAATAGCTGTAAGTATGCAGATTAAAGTCGTTGAAGAAACTCAGCACAAGCCAGCTACGCAAGAGCCTGAGTTAGTATCACCTGTCTTAGAGAAAAAGCCTGTGCTAGTAGTCAATGAAGTGCCAGCAGCAAAGAAAGAAATCGCACAAGCTAAGGTTGTTGACAAACCAGCTGTAAAAGTTATACCAACTCTTCCTAAAGAGGTAACATTAGTATCTCCTGTATTAGAAACACAAGCGGTATCTGCAGTTCAAGAGATGCTAACACCGGTAGAAAAGAAGAATTTAACTAAGCTTGAATATTATGAACAAAGCATGCTTCAACTCAAAGAAGAGTTGTATGAGTTAAGAGAAAGTGGTGATCAACTTAATATGAACTGTTTAAATGATATTACAGCAATAAACTACTGGATGATTAGTATGTTAAAGAATGACAAAGATGCTTGTACACGTCGAGATGCTATTAAACAGATGAAGTCATATGATAAAAGTTCGCTAAATTCATGTGGACGTGATTCAATGCGTTATATAGAGTGGCATGGTCGTATTAAACCCCATGTTGGTGGAGAACTTTTTAAAGCAGAAGCAGACTGTCACCAATAGAATCTATTTAAACTCTTTGTCTAAATAGATTTGGGGAAGCTGCAATAACAATGGATGTTTGTCTTTGTCTAGCCATTGCATGATGTATAATAAATCTTTTTCTCTCAATGAAGTACATCCCGCCGTTGGAGATTTTTGTTCTCTTTGAATATGGATAAATATACATGAACCTTGCATCTGTTGATTACTTTTATTATGTCCCACACTAATACCAAGTTTATACTGTTCATCATCTCTTTTCATATACTCAAAACTTTTAAACGCTAAGGGGTTGGTCTGTTCAAGGATTTGATTATAGTAAGGCGAATGAATATCATCTATGCATAAGGTCTGTTCATCGACTTTTAAATATGGAAATCTAAAGTTCGCTGGTTCATAACCAAAGAAAAAATCTAGGCTAAACAGACCTGCTGGTGATTTTCCATCTCCCTCTTTTTTTAAAGGTTCTTCTTTTTGATGTGTAAAGGAGACTAGACCTTTTCCCCAGGCTAAACCTGTACGACCGAGGTTCACTTGAATGGGATCAAATACTTTCTCCCACTTTTCATCAGAGCGTTCAAAAGCTTGCATATTTGCCACTGAAGTATTGAAATCGCTAGAAGAGACTAGAAGTAACTGTTTAGTCTCAAAAGGAATAATAGACGCATATAGTTCTAAAGAGATAAGGAAGATTAAAAGATATTTCATCATAATTGCTATAACTTAGTTTGATTTAAAGATAACTATAATACCATAATCGTAATTTAAAAATATATGTTTAAGAATTAGGAAAACGATTATGAATATTCGTTCAGCAAAGATTGAAGACGCGCCATTTATTGCATGGGCTATTTTAGAGTCCTCCCGAGCGGGAAAGAAACAAGGTGTCTTTGATCTTATTTTTTTGCCAGCAGAAGATAAAACAAAAGCATTGATTTCACTTATCACACATGATATCAAGACACTTTGTCATTATAGTAATTTTTTAATAGCTGAAGTTGATGGTGAGCTTGCAGGGACCTTATGTGGGTATGATGGGTATAAACTTTCTTGGGATAAGATGAGTGAAGCACTGGCTCAAATGGGGTGCCAGGGAGATTATAAAGAACGTATTGCGTCATACCTCTTATGTGAAGGTGAAATTGAAAAGAACACCTTGGTACTTGACTTTATGATTACAAAAGAAAACTTTAGAGGACTAGGCGTTGTCAAAGCTCTTGTAAAAAAAGTTCTTTTAAATGCCCGCTTAAAAGGTTTTAGACGTGCACAGACAAATATTGAAATAGGCTCAATTGAGACACAATTAGCCTACGAAAAAATGGGCTTTACAGCAGCTGAAGAGAAAAAAAGTGATTATTACTTAGAAGACTTTGGACGTGCAGGTATTACACGTTATACGATAGATCTGTAGAAGAAGTTTCAGATAGATTCTCTAAGTAGCCTTTCTCTCCTTCCACCTATACTTGCAATTATCATGGCGCTTTTAAGCCGACAGGTCTTTATCTCTTTACTGAGTGGAATTATTATTGGTGAACTGATCTTAATAGATGGAAGTCTGTATGAGATCATTCCAAATACTATGGAAAGACTTTTGTCTCAGTTTGCAGAAGGCTGGAAGATAAAGACCCTTTTCTTTGTCATTATGGTCGGAGCTATCATACGTTTGATATCTGTGTCAGGCGGAATTGAAGCCTTTATCTCTTATGTACAAAAAAAGAAGATTAAGAATAAACGTGACACCTTACTGATGGGTTACTTTATTGGTATTCTTATCTTTTTAGAATCTTCTATCACAGCCTTAGTCGTGGGCACACTAACAAAACCTTTGGCAAAGTGCTATAAGATCTCAAATGAAAAACTTGCATATTTGTGTGACTGTACCTCTTCTCCGGTCTGCTCTCTTTTTCCTTTCAATGGCTGGGGTGCCTTGCTCTTAGGACTTATAGGCGTACAAATCGCAGAGGGTGTTATACAAGGCAATAAACTTTCACTATTAGTCTATGCCATTCCTTTAAACTTTTATGCCCTAGTAACGATGTTAATACTTTTTATTGTGATTTATACTAATAAAGATTTTGGACCCATGAAAAGAGCTGAAGAAAAAGCCCAGAAAGATACTCATAATTGTGAAAATATATACGAAGAGAGTACAGGCAGTATAAAGGCCATGTTTTATCCTATAGCCGTGATGCTTTTATCTGTTCCAATTTTCTTATACCTGAGTGGGGATGGAAACATTTTAGAAGGTGATGGTTCAAGTTCGATTTTTTATGCAGTGCTTGTCACATTAATATTTATATTTATCTATTATATCTTTAAAGATGTCATGTCGAGTGAGACTTATTTCAGTGAATTAAAGACAGGTGCAGGCAGTATGGTAGGGATCGGAGCTATTTTACTTTTGGCCTTTAGTCTAGGGGAGGTGACAGTAGCAATGAAAACAGGTCCATATCTAGCATCCTTGGTGGAGGGTATGTT
>JBFFDB010000086.1:0-4683 GCA_041559595.1 Sulfurimonadaceae bacterium | reverse complement strand
TCAACGATCAAACCAATCTTAGATTCTGCTAGACCAAGTACAACAACATAAGCATGTTCACTTGTATCAAAGACATGTTCAACTTCAAAAATATCTGCAATATGTACTAAAGAAAGTACTTCTTCACGAAGACGCATAACAGAACGACTTTCAACTGTATATATCTCTTCTTTGTTAATACGTACTGTTTCAAGTACAGAAGCTAATGGAATCGCATAATACTCTTCTTGTACGCCTACAAGAAGTGCTTGAATAATAGCAAGTGTGAGTGGAATTTTCAGTTTCATCACTGTACCCTTACCTAACTCACTTTCAATATCAATAATACCATTTAGCTTTTCAATATTCGTTTTAACAACATCCATACCTACACCACGTCCTGAAACGTTAGTTACCTGTGCTGCAGTAGAAAAACCTGGACGGAAGATAAGACCAAAGGCTTCTTTATCTCCCATAATATCAGCTTCTTTTTCTGTAATAACACCCTTATCGATAGCAATCATCTTTAGTCTATCAGGGTCCATTCCCGCACCATCATCCGTGATTTGGATAACAATATGGTTTCCTTCATTATAGGCCTTAAGTCCAATGGTACCTGTCTCTGATTTTCCAGCAGCAACACGTGTGTCTATTGGTTCAACTCCATGGTCACATGAGTTACGAATAATATGAACAAGCGGATCACCTATCTCTTCAACAATTGACTTATCAAGTTCAGTCTCTTCACCACTGATCTCTAACTCGATTTTCTTTCCAAGTTCACGAGATAGATCACGGATCATACGTGGGAACTTGTTAAATACCTTGCCTATTGGAAGCATTCTTGTCTTCATTACGGCAATCTGAAGATCAGTTGTCACAAGAGAAACAATAGAAACGACTTGATTGAGTTCTTCGAGGACCTCTTCCCCTTCATATCTCTCTTCAACATCATCATTGATTTTGATAAGACGGTTTTTTCCAAGAACAAGTTCTCCAATTAGATTCATTAAGTGATCTAATCGTTTAACATCTACACGGATAGTCTGTTCAACGGTTGCTGCTGCAGGTGGTGGAGCTGCTTTTTTCGGCTCTTCTGCTTTTTTCGGCTCTTCGGCCTTTGGTGCAGCTGGAGCTGGAGCAGCAGGAACCGGAGCTGGAGCCGGAACTGGTTCTTCTGCCTTAGGTTCTTCTGCCTTAGGTTCTTCATTGTCCGGCATCATTGGAACATCTTCACCTGCGGCGATCTTAGCTTCGCGTTTTGCCTTATCCGCTGCTTGTCTCTCTTCAAGTAGACGCATGATTTCAGCTTCAACGTCATCATCACTCATATTAGCGTAATCAGTATCATCTTCTTCTTCTGGTTCTGGTTCGACTGCAGGAGCTTCTTCTGCAACAGGCTCTGCTTCAGCAACTTCTACTGTACCAGGGTCTTCTCCATTAGTAATCGCTAATAAACGCACAACACATGGCTCAACGTCTATCCCTTGGTCCGAGCTCGTATCACGAATAGTCGTTAACA
This sequence comes from Sulfurimonadaceae bacterium, assembly GCA_041559595.1. Lineage (GTDB taxonomy): Bacteria > Campylobacterota > Campylobacteria > Campylobacterales > Sulfurimonadaceae. Next base: position 3,182 of record JBFFDB010000086.1, on the reverse strand, counting down.
AGGCCTTCATAAGGTCTATAGATTCTAAGACAACATCCATAACGGCAGCATCGATAAGAAGGTCACCGTGACGTGCCTTATTTAAGACATCTTCCATATGGTGCGTTAGATGTGTTAAGATATCAAAGTTTAAGAATGAACTAGCACCCTTAACCGTGTGTGCAACTCTAAAAATACGATTTAAAAGATCTAAGTCTTCAGGTGTACTTTCTAATTCAACTAAATCTTGATCGAGTTGTTCAATAAGCTCAAAAGATTCAATTAAAAAGTCTTGGAGGATTTCTTGAAATTCATCCATATTTATGCCCCTTTTTCAACATGAGAATTTACAATTCGTGCTACTTCATCATAAAATGTAGTTGCATCAAATTTAACTAAATAGGCTTCACCACCCGCTTCTTTTCCACGTAATTCTGAAAAGTGATCACTTATCGAAGAGTTAAAGACGATAGGGATTTTTGAAAAACGACCATCTTCTTTTACATTCGCAGCAAAATGAAAACCATCCATACGTGGCATTTCTACATCAGAAACAATCAAACGAAGGTTCTTTTGAAGCTCATTACCATACATCTCATATAAATCATTTAATTTAACAAGACCTTGTTCCCCATCAACTGCCTCAATAACCTTAAAGCCCATTTCGACGAGTGCGTCCTTAACGATTTTTCTTGCAGTTGAACTGTCATCTAAAAGAAGGACAACTCCTGAAAACTCATCTTTATGTATAGTAGAGTCACCATTTTCTGGTGTATATAGACCAAGTTCTTGCACAACATTTTCAAGGTCTAGAATAAGTAGAACGGCATCATCTTCAATGCGCGTGACACCTGTAATCTTACTCTTATCTAAGCCACCTGCTCCTACAGCAAAAGAAGCTGGCTCAATATCTTTCCATGAAATACGGCGAATTCGTTTAGCATCGTGAACAACAAATCCAATCAAAATATTATTAAACTCAGCAATAATCACTCGTGTATTTGCTTCTACACCTTCAGGAGACTCGATTCCCATCCATGTAGCAAGATTAACAACAGGTATAACTACACCACGCAAGTCAAATATACCTTCAACAAAATGAGGAACACCAGGAAGCTCAGTAAGTTTTGGCTTTTTAATAATCTCACGTACTTTGGCAACGTTTACACCATAAATACCCTCGTATACATATCCATCTTCTTGCTTAAGTATTCTAAAGTCCACCAATTCCATCTCATTGGTTCCAACTTTTAAAACATTATCAGTATTCACTTGGACTCCTTAAATTGGGTCTCTTGCAGAGATAACTGCATATTCTTAGATTGTACAATAAAATATTTGCGTTTGCAAGCAAAAGATGATAGATTTATATAATCAAAATCATACATTTTAAACTTCATATCTTGATGAAAATGGCCCTCTATTACAATATCTAGATCCTCATGTTCTAAGTACTTTAAACGATCAGCAATAATCTCATTAAAGTTTTGTATCTTATAGCAAGGTTCTTTTTTTTCTCCTCTACTCTTTAGCCATTTTATAATACAGTGTGAGCAGATCTTGTCTATTAAACCAACAAGGCTCAAGATGACAGGATTTCGGATCAACCGTGTATAGATTTGATAGCCTAAGGGTGTTTTTGTGTCTCCGTGAGAAAGCTGCACATTTTGTTCATTAAAACGGGTAAGTTGGGGCTGTTGTTCTAAAGGAATAATCAAAATATTTGGGAATATCTCACTAAGACCAAAGTCATGGTTACCCTCGAAATAGATTATTTCCATTTTTTTCGACAGTTCATTAAGAAGTGTCACTTCCTTTGCATTATCAATAAGGGTCTGCTTGATCACTCCAAAAAGAAGTTCAAACATATCGCCCATCAATATAAGCTGTTTGGTCTGTATTTCTCCAGACTCTAAGGCTTGTAAAAAGGTATAAAATTGAGGGTATTCACAGCTGTAGTGGGCATCTGCAATAAGGATAGCTCCTTCTTGCAAAACTATATTATGGGACATAAGCAAGCGTTGGAAGCCCTAAGACTTCTTCATATCCACACATAAGGTTTGCATTAGCTATAGCTTGAGAACTGGCACCACGCAGTAAGTTATCAATAGCTGATGAGATAAAAAGAAAGTTTTGCGATTGTTTTACGTACACATCACAAAAGTTTGTGCCTGCTACGCTTTTCATATCAACTGGATTTGTACGTACACGTACCATCTTCTCGTCTTTATAATATTCTTGTAGCAGAGAAACTGCATCTATGTCAGCATCAAGTTGAAGATATACAGAAGCTAACATACCGCGTGTCGTTGGAACAAGGTGAGGCACAAATTGTACACTGAAGTCCTTATCTGTCTTCAAAGACACTTTTTCAAAAATCTCAGGACCATGACGGTGCCCAAGAGGATTATATGAAAAAAGATTATCATTAATGCTCACATAATGGGTACTATCACTGCATTTTTTACCTGCACCACTTACACCACTTTTTGCATCGACAATAATGTCTGAACCAGCTTTGATATACTCTACAAAAGGCAATATTCCCAAGATTGCCGAAGTAGGATAACAACCCGGATTAGCAACGAGTTGTGCTTTTTTGATAGCCTCTCTATGAAGCTCAGGCAAGCCATAAACGGCATTAGCTAAATTAGAAGCATCGATATGTTCACAATAGTGTGCTTCATACCTCTCTTGTTCTAGTCGGTAGTCCGCTGAAAGGTCAACGACTTTTACCTTTGTCTTCATTAACTCTTTGACATATTCCATCGCTGTTTTATGGGGAAGTGCTAAAAAGACTAAATCGGACTCTGCCGCTGCTGTAGCTGAATCTGCTTTCACTACATCACACTCATATACATCCAGCAATGAAGAGTGAAGCTGTGAAAGTTTCATATCCCCTTCAGACGTCGCAACATACGAAAGTTCAAAATGTGGATGCGCTAAAACAAGTTTGATAAGTTCTAAACCTGTGTACCCACTCGCGCCAATAATTCCTACCTTAGTGACAGTCAAACACAATCTCCTGATATTTTACTTCTAAGATTTCAAACTCTTTTACTCCACCTGGAAGCTTTGCTTTTAACTCTTCACCTTCTTCTTTTCCAAGAAGCTGTTTTGCCAAAGGAGAGTTAAACGAGATTAGCCCGACGTCAGGGTTGCTCTCGCACCCTCCTACTATCGTATAGCTGATCTCATCATCC
>JBFFDB010000085.1:0-4706 GCA_041559595.1 Sulfurimonadaceae bacterium | reverse complement strand
GTGTAATGGGGGAGCATAAAAACCTTCAAGACCAAGACTCTTTGAGTCAAAATCTTGAAGAAAACTGTAATCTCTTTGAAATTACAGACGAGATTCGTAGCGTCTCATCATGAAAAGACGTTTAAGAATTTTCTTGCGAGTGCTGATTTTCTCTTTCTTGCGCTTTTCAGTTTCTGTTTCGTGGAAACGTCTAGCACGTGCTTCAGTAACAATCAGATTTCTATCTGTTTGTTTCTTGAAACGACGGTACGCAGCGTCGAAGTGATCATCAGATTTTAAGATAACACCAGGCATTGCATTCACCCTCTTTCTCTAATTTTTATTAGACGCGAATTATAGCGTAAATCTTTATTTTCTTCAAGACAGGAGGATTTTATATAAAGTAGAAAATATTTACTATATAAAAAACTATATAGTAAATATTCGAATTAAAATTATTTTATTATTGAAAGGATGAAAGATTGCATTTGTGCTACTACATCTTCTATAGAAGACTCACCACTTATCTTAGTGAGTAGACTCTTGCTTTCGTAAAAAGCTTGGATCTCAGGGAGCGGATCGGTATAGACTTTCATACGGTTATTAAAGACTTCGTTATTATCATCTGCACCACGTGCACGTCCTAAGACTCTATCACGGGCAGTCTCTTGAGATACTTCTACCTCGATAACAGATACCAATTCAATAGCATCTTCTTTAGCTAGGTATTCATCAAGTGCATTCATCTGCTCATTTGAACGTGGGTATCCATCAATAATGATAGTATCCATTTGCGTACCTTTGATAGCAGAGATGATTGTCTCTATAGCGATCTCAATAGGAACGATGTTGCCTGCTGAGATGAAACTATCAATGATCTTGCCACGCTCTGAGCCTGAAGCAACTTCCTCTCGGAGAAGATCGCCCGTAGAGTAATGCTTGATAATATCTGAGTTTTGTTCAGCAATGAGTTCGGCATCTGTCGTCTTACCCGAGCCAGGTGCCCCGATAATAAGAATGAGCTTTTTACTCACTATGCATCTTTCTTTGGAGTTTCTCTAAGTCGAATATGTAAATCACGTAGCTGTGTATTATCAACTGGACTAGGTGCTGATGTTAACAGACATGAAGCTTTTTGCGTCTTAGGAAAGGCAATAACATCACGAATAGATTTTTGTTTCGTAATAAGCATGATAAGACGATCAAAACCGATAGCAAAACCACCATGTGGAGGTGCACCAAACTTAAGAGCGTCAAGCAAGAAACCAAATTTAGATTGTGCTTCTTCTTCTTCAATACCCATCAGTCCAAAGATCTTAGACTGAATGTCTTCTTTATGGATACGAATTGATCCACCACCAAGTTCTGTACCGTTAAGAACAATATCATAAGCAATCGACTCAATGTCTTCGATGTGCTCTTTGTCCATATCAGCAGGTTGTGTAAATGGATGGTGAAGTGCTTTAACGCGTCCATCTTCAATCTCAAACATCGGGAAGTCAACAACCCATGTGAAAGCGAAGGCATTTGGATCGATGATATTCATTTTTTCGTGTTCCGCTAAGAAGATACGGAAACGGCCCATATAATCCCATACCACTTTCTTTTCACCAGCACCAAAGAAGATAACATCGCCAACTTCAAGTTCACAACGGCTAACAAGTTCATCAATAGAACTTTGTTCAAAGAACTTAGCAAGAGGACCTTTAAGACCATCTTCTTTCATCTGGAAGTAACCAAGGCCGGCCGCACCAAATTTACGAACGAAGTCTTCAAAACTCTTCATTTCACGTTTTGAGAATATTGTGTCACCTTGAGGAACCTTAAGTGCCTTAATACGATTTGTTTTAGGATTAGAAGCAATCTTTGTAAAGATTTCGTTATCACATTTTTCAAAAATATCGATAACATCAACCATCTCAAGACCATAACGAAGGTCAGGCTTATCTGAACCATACTTCTCCATCGCATTAGAATAAGTCATGCGAGGGAAAGGCACTTGTACTTTTATACCACAAGCATCGAACATGTCAGTTAAGAGCTTTTCAGCTGTTGCGATCACATCTTCTTGATTACAAAAACTCATCTCAACATCTATCTGAGTAAATTCAGGTTGACGGTCTGCACGTAAATCTTCATCTCTGAAACAACGTGCGATTTGAAAGTATTTATCAAAACCACCCACCATAAGTAGTTGTTTAAATAACTGTGGAGATTGTGGAAGTGCATAAAACTCACCATCATGTACACGTGAAGGAACTAAATAATCACGCGCTCCCTCTGGAGTAGATTTAGTAAGAATTGGTGTTTCAACTTCAAGAAAACCAAGTTCATCAAGAGAATTACGCGCAGCAATTGCTGCTTTTGAACGAAGACGAAAAGTCTCATAGGTCTTAGTATTACGTAGCTCTAGGTAACGGTATTTAAGTGTCGTTTCTTCACCCACCTTGTCATCACCGATAACAAAAGGAACCGGCTCAGAACGGTTTTCTATAGTAAGCTCAGTAACAATAATCTCGATAGTACCCGTTTTAAGGCGTGGATTAGTTAGACCTTCACCACGAGCGCGAACCAAACCTTTAGCAATAAGTACGAACTCATCACGTACACTATCTGCAGTAGCATGTGCTTTTTTTGAATCAGCGGGGTCACATGTTAGTTGAACCAAACCGCTTTTATCTCTTAAGTCTATAAAAATAATACCACCGTGATCTCTATGGCTGTTTGCCCAACCCGCGACAGTAACTTCTTGGCCAATATGGCTCTCGTTTAAATCAGTACAATAATGCGTTCGCATGTCTATCCTATATAATAGAAAATTTTGCGAGATTCTACCTTAAACAAGCTTATAAGCCTCTAATGAGAGATATTAACTTCTTAAAGTTAGTTTATGTGAAATGTAGTTGTAGAGTTTTGGGTGCTTTTTAAGTAATGAAGCAATATACTTTCCCAAATCAAATATATAAAGAGAATTTTTTATGATGCAACAACTTGATATGAATTCACCAGAGTTTTTAAATGAAATGGAAAAAACTAAAAAATTTACAGATAAGGTCAGCAAACAATTTGGTTATGTGTACAACTCTAATAAAGATGTCAATGAAGGCGTTACGATGGGCCTTGCTCGTCATAAGATTCTTTATGGTAAACGCCTTTGTCCATGTTTTATGGTCGAAGAGACACAAGATGGTAAGTTTAAAAGTGTAGATGACCGTACATGCCCGTGTCCTCAAGCTATTGAAGAAGAAATCCCAGAGTTAGGCAAGTGCCACTGTGGTATATTTTGTACACCAGAATACGCTGCAAATAATGCTCAATAGCTATTAAAAAAAACTCACTTTTTTATATTTCTACTTTTAATATATTAAAAGACGTAAGTCAAGTGGAAGCAATATGTCATTTTGACATATTTTGTCACAAAAGCTTTCTTAAGCTATAATATTCATTAAATACATCCATATGATAAGAGAAAATATGACAGACTGCATTATAGAAAAACCAAAACAGATTAAAAAGATCGGTATTATTCTTAGGCCATCATCTCCAGAGATGAAAGAACAATTTTTATCTGTTAAAAAAAGCTTTGAAAAACAAGGCATAGAGGTTATCTTAGATAATAATAGTGCTCAAATGATAGGACTATTAGGTCAAGAATTTGGTGTTATGTGTGAAAACTCAGACATACTGGTGACTCTTGGTGGGGATGGCACACTTATTTCTGCTGTAAGACGCTCCCATGAATTTGATATCCCTGTATTTGGTATACATGCTGGAAAACTAGGTTTTTTAGCAGATGTGGATCTAGCTGAACTAGATGAGTTTATAGAAAAGCTTGTTGAGGGAAAATATCGTATAGATAATCGTGCTGTATTACGTGCAGAAATCATTACAAAAGAAGGCAGTACCAAACTTGTTGCTTTTAACGATATCGTATTGACGCGTTCAACAATCTCAAAAATGATACAGCTAGATACCTTTGTTGACAATAAGCCTTTTAATACCTATTATGGAGATGGTGTGATCGTTTCAACACCTACAGGTTCAACCGCCTACAATCTTTCAGCAGGTGGGCCCGTTTTGTTTCCTTTGACACAAGTATTCGCACTTACACCCATTTCTCCACATTCATTGACCCAACGTCCTGTGGTGCTTCCTGGACATTTTACAATTGATATGAAAACTCCAGACTCGTCTGCACTTGTTGTTGTAGATGGTCAAGATATGTATGATTTTGGAAACGGTGATGTGATAAAAATACGTTTGTCCGGTAAGCCTGCTCAGTTAATTCACAGGGAAGAATTTAACTACTTTGAAGTTTTAAAAGAGAAGTTAAGCTGGGGTGAATAAATGATAGAGCGCTTTTATCTTCGTGACTTTTTGTCATTTAAAGAAGCTGAGATGGAGTTTGAAAAAGGCTTAGTTGTCTTTACAGGCCCGAGTGGAAGTGGTAAATCAATTCTAATGAGCTCTATCTTAGGGTCGTTAGGTTTAGACGAGGCTAGGGCAGGTCTAAGTGAAGCAACGATTAATTTTCCTGTAAATTTAGATGCAATAGGCATTGAAGAAGACGAACTGACTGTTTTTAAGCAAATCAAGAAGGACAAGTCACGTCATTTTATTAATAATCAAACAATATCAAAAAAAATATTATTAAATCTCTCTAATAGTTTTGTGCGGCACTTAAGCCTACGCGATTATTCTGATTTTAAAAATGAGAACTTGCTAAG
>JBFFDB010000084.1:0-4801 GCA_041559595.1 Sulfurimonadaceae bacterium | reverse complement strand
TCCATTAACAACCCCTACACGTGGAATCGAATCTGTCTTGTCAATCTCAAATACAGTCTTCTCAAGAAAATCTTTTAGATTTTTCATTGAGATAGAGACCTTGTCTACCTCAGGATTGAGTAAGATCATCTTCGCAGACTTACGGACAATGTCTGCCATACGACGGCGGAGGTTACGCACACCAGCTTCACGTGTATATTTATGAATAATCTCATTCATGGCTGGCTTAGAGATAGAAACCTCAGAAGTTTTAAGTCCATGCTTCTTGATCTCTTGAGGAAGAAGATAACGCTTTGCTATTTCAAACTTCTCTTGAGGTGTGTATGAACTCACGCCGATAAACTCCATTCTATCACGTAAAGGACCTGGAATTTTACCCACATCATTTGCTGTAGCAATGAATATTGCCTTAGAAAGATCAAGATTAAAGTTTAGATAATAATCCCTAAAGTTTGTATTTTGTTCAGGGTCAAGTATCTCTAACAAGGCAGAAGTCGGATCACCTCGCTGAGAACGCCCGACCTTATCAATCTCATCTAAAACAATAACAGGGTTCATCTTCTTAGCATCGATAATACCTTGAACAATACGTCCAGGCATCGCGCCAACATAAGTACGACGATGACCGCGAAGCTCATTTACATCTTCAAGTCCACCTAAGGCGATACGCACCAATGGACGTTTCAATGCTTCCGCTATTGAGTTTGCCAAAGAGGTCTTACCTACACCTGGAGGGCCCGCAAAACATAGAATTGCGCCGCGTCCTTCTTTATCATTCATACCACGTAGTTCAAGTAACTCTTTTACTGAAAAGTATTCAACAATACGCTCTTTTGGTTTTTCTAAAGAGAAGTGATCCTTATCAAGCTGCTTTTGAACGTCTTCAATCTTTAAAGATTTCTGTTGTATTTCGCCATAAGGGATCTCAAGTACCCATTCTAAATAGGTTTGGATCATTCCCGCGTCAGATGAGTCAGGATGCATGCGTGCAAAACGTTCTAGTTGCTTATGTACTTCTTTATAAGCATCTTCGCCCATAGACTTTTTCTTTTTCTCTAGCTTGTCTCTATATTCTTGTATCTCTTCTTCACGCTGAGTATCTGAACCAAGTTCTCTTTGAATCTGTTTCAATTGTTCTTTTAAAAAGTACTCTTTATTCACCTTTTCTATACGGCTATGTACCTTAGAACGTATCTCTTTTTGAAGCTTGTTTGCTTCTATCTCTCCACTTAACGCATCAATAAGTTTTAAAAAACGTTTTTCAAGATCTTCTTCCACAAAGAGTTCAAAAGCAAGCTCTTTTTTCAACTTGATTGACGAACAAATAAGGTCAGCGATACGACTATGTTCTTGGTTTTCCTCAATTGTACGTAAAAGATCAGCTGGAAAGTATGAACTGACCTGAGACAGTGTACGCACTTTTTCACGTACAATTTCAAGTACAGCGTCCATCTTCAGTTCATTTTCAACACTGCTTTCGATGATATCAACATTAGCGATCATAGGATCATGATCTACTTCTGCTAATACCTTTCCTCTTGCTAGACCTTGAAACAAAACCTTAACGCGGCCATCAGGCAATGAGACCTTACGCATGATCGAACCGACAACACCGGCTTTATAAATGCCATCGAACTCGCGTGAGCCTTCTTCATCTGGTAGTGTAGGACAGACTAAAACAAGTGAATTGTTTTCAAGTGCTAACGCAGCTGCCTTAATGTTTTTTTCATCACTTAAAAATAGAGGTGATATCATAAATGGATATAAAAAAAGTTCATCTTCTACGATAATTGGAATATCTGAAGGGAAAGAACTATAGTGGCTAAGTTGCATACATTTTCCTTAACTTATAAAATATATTTTAAATGAGTTGATCTCATTATTCTTTTGTATTACCCTCAGCATCTTGGGCGATAACACTAGTTGATTTTGGGATAAGTGAGGCATACCAGCTCTCGCTTCCATCTCCTTCAAACATTTCTCTGTACCATGGTGTATCTGGAGCCTGTACTTCACTCCAATCTATCCATGACTCAGGCTGTTTTTGAGCATAAAAAGCAGAGGCTTTTGGCTTATCAAGACGTTCATATAAACCAGAAATAGTCTGATTTAAATTTGCTCTTGCAAGGGTTAACTTGACTAGCATTGTATTAACACCTAAGGCATAAGGGGAAGCCGGATAGGTCTTCAAAAACTCATTTCCTAGAGTCAGTGCATCATGGATCAATGCTTGATCACGACGTGGCTGTGGTAATGCCAAAAACTTTGCTCTCATCTTTAAATAAGAAGCGAATTCTCTCTCTTTTACATCAGCAAAACGATGAATATACTCATCTAAAAAGTGTTCCGCAAGTAAGTATTCACCTACACGCATGTGTGCTTGCGCCATGATCATAGTTGCTTCTGGTAATAAGGGTGAACCAATATGTTCACTTTGCAAAGATGAAAAATAACCATCTGCCTTATCAAGTGAGTTATTCGCGACAGAGTCAATCATCTTCTCATACCAATATGAAGCTTGCTTGTTATATTGTGACACATCTTTCGCACAACCTGTCAACAACACAATGCTAAACACTGCAAATACATAAATCTTTAATCTCATAATAATAGGTCCTAAATCAAGCTTCTTAATAGTGAATGATTCTATCCAAGTCGGTGTTAGTTAGAGTTTAATCATTTGGCATATAGATATAAATTTAAGATATTTTATACTTACAGTAACTCTGCTACTCATCATCAAATTCTTTAAATTAGATGTTCTAAGGTTTTACTTCTGTACTTTCTCGATAATATCTTGTCTTTTAATACTTTGGGTGCTACAATGTGGGCACATTTAACAAAGCCCAAGGGAACCTATGCAGTTTGAGTTAAAACTTCCTTTATTAGGATTTGAATCAATCAAGTCCATGACATTGACAAAGATTGATGATATATTTATGCAGTTGGAGAACAGTGAAGGTGATAAAAGCCCATCGTTTACACTCATCAATCCTTTTGTTTTAAAAGCCTATGAGATTGACATCCCAACATCAACACAAAACTTACTTGAAATACAAGAAGACTCAAATATACTCATATTTAATGTTGTGATCATTCAAAACCCTTTAGATAAATCAACGATCAACTTTTTAGCCCCGTTTATCTTTAACACTGACAACCAGACAATGGCACAGATTATCTTAGATGGTAAATCTGCTGCAGATCAGGGTATGGCAGAGTGCATAGGCGACTTCATGAATAAAGATGAAAACAATGCCTAAGGTATTAAGTTTTATCGGAAACGGGAACATGGCCTTAGCCATTGCTCAAGGCCTAAAAAATACCTACAAGATCGAAGTGATTGGAAGAAGTCCAGAACAACTTGACAAGTTTGAAAAAGCATTGGGTATTACAATAGACAAACATCCTTTATCCAACTTTGATATCACCAATAAGACAGTTCTATTTTGTGTTAAACCGCAAAACCTTCAAGAAGTGTCTGCTCAACTTCAAGGCAAGGCTGAAGCGCTTTATTCTATCCTAGCGGGCACTACACTTCAAAGCCTAAGTCATTCTATCAAGGCAGATGCGTATGTAAGAGCCATGCCAAACATGGCGGCATCGGTTCAAAAATCCATGACAACTTTAACTGGTTCACAGAGTTTAAAAGATGAATCGTATGAGATTTTCAATGCTATCGGAACAGCACACTGGCTAGGAAGTGAAAAAGAGATTGATATTGCTACTGCTCTTGCAGGAAGCGGCCCAGCTTACCTTGCTCTTATCGCTGAGGCACTTGCTGATGGCGCTGTAAACCAAGGCTTAAAGCGCCCAGATGCGATGGCAATCATGCGTGGGCTTTTTGATGGTTTTGGCACACTTATCCAAGAACAGCACCCTGCCCTTTTAAAAGACGCAGTCATGAGTCCGGGAGGCACAACAGCTGCTGGATATTCTGCTCTTGAAAAAGCAGGTGTTAGAGATGCCTGTATCCAAGCTATAGCACAAGCTAAAGCACGCGCCGACTCACTTGCGTAAACCTTTGGTAAACCAAGGGTAAACCCCCAGACAACAAACTATATAAATTAAAAAATATTATATGCCATGTGATAATTTTAACGTTAAATGAAGTATTTCTGTGGTTATAATTAGCTAATACGATTCTCACACATGATTTGAGCCCCGCTTGTGTGTGCAGTAAAAAGGATTATGTAATGAAGAAACTTTTTATATTTTTATTCACGATTTTATTGCCATTACAGCTTATCGGTGCAATAGACACAGCTTCGTGTGTCCCGGATAAAGAATATACAATGACTGATTCTTTTACAAGTGCACTTCATTCTAATGTGCCCGTAGTAAAAGACAGTACTATGAACTATCATATAACCACGACCGTTCCAGGGACCTTAACAATCTCAACAGATGCAACAAATAAGATTGGTATGGCCATTTCAGACAGTACCTGTCCTACAGCTGTCACAGATGGGCCATACAGTGTTGCTTATGCCAACTTGACATCGGCCTTTGATGTTGTGGTAGTTGTTTCTGCGAGTAATGATGCTATACATACATTATCCATTACCTTTGATCCTGCTCCTATTGCACCAAATGCACCCGTTATCTCTATCTCTCCTATAACAAAAAATATTTTAACAAGTGCAACATCTGTCGACTTGACTATTAAAACAACAGAATGTCCAAATCAAGAAGATATCACTGTAACTTGGGTCAGTACTACAACACCTAGCGACACAGGAACCATTCAATTTAGTGACTCTTGTAGTTTAACTGAAACCTTTACTGTACCAGTACCTGC